>JACPFC010000037.1 GCA_016183175.1 Deltaproteobacteria bacterium | reverse complement strand
CGGCTATTTTTTTGTTCGGCACCGATTTTGCCTCGTCCGGACAGCTTTATACGGCCGAGTATGAGGAGGCCGCCGATCTGTCCAATACAGGAGTCACCGGCCTTGGTTCAAGCGCCGTCATCCGGCTGTTTGACGGACTGCTTTATGTTCTTCACGACGGTTTTTCCATCGCCAGCTCCGACAACATCCAGATTCTTGACCCGGCAAACGGCTTTGAAACGATCGGCCAATGGTCCACCGGCAACGGCACCAACCCGCAGGATGTGGTGGTGATTGGAGACAAGGCCTATATTTCCCTCTACAATCCGGAAAATGACGCAGACAATATCGATGGAGAGGGAAATCCCGGCGATGTCGTTGTCATGAATATCGAGACCGGTGAAATTGAAAAGCGCTTGAGTTTTTTTGATTTCTTGAACGATGACGGCAACCGCACCGCCCGTGCGGCGTCGATGGTTTTGGCGGATGGTTTGATTTATTTCTGTCTGCAGGATTTGGAGGGGGATTCCTTCGAGCACAACACCTCCGGCAAAATCGGCATTGTCAATACATCAACGGATGAAGTGGAAGGGGCGATCACGCTTCAGGGAAGAAACCCGGTGGATGTTGTTTATTCCGGGGATGAAAACAAATTGTTTGTCGCCCTTCAGGCCCCCTACGATTACACGCTGGGGAATTTTGACACCTCCAACGCCTATGGCGGGGTTGAGATTGTTCCTCTGGCCGATCCGGAAGATACCATTCTTTTGGCCGACGAGGATCTGGGGGGCCGACCCGGCCTGGGGGGATACATCGAACGTCTGGCCGTCTCTGACGATACGCTGTTTATTGTGGTCTCGGAGATGGATTCGACCACTTTTGAATTCACCTCCGAGATTCTCTCGATGTCTGACGGGGCCGAAAGCGCGGATGAGGCCTCGGTATTTGTCGAAGGAAGCTCCGATGTCCGCGAGATTTCAACCGACGGCAATAACCGCCTTTGGGTCTCGCGCCGCCGCATTTCGGCCGACGACGGCTCCGCCTCGAATCCGCAGGTGGACGTGTTCGATCTGGAAACCGGCAATCTGATCGGTGAAACAATGGAACCCGAGACGCCGGCGACATCGATTGCGATAGGGGAAATATAAGTTGTCACCCCCGCGAAAGCGGGGGTCTAAGTGTTTTTGGGGAATTATGGATTCCCGCTTACGCGGGAATGACGGATTAATCAAATGGACAGAAGAACATGTTTGATTGTTGTCTGTCTTGCCGCCAGCGCCTGCGGCGAGGGCGAACGGTTTTCCTTTTCATCAACAGGCGGCAGTTCGGCCGGTGAAAGCGACGGAGGGGAAGTGTCCATTCGGGAAATTTCGTTTCAAGAAGATTCCACCATTTTACTCGACACGGGCGAAGTAAAACAGCTCAAGCTATCGGTTATTCTCTCCAACGCCGTTGCCTATTCGGATGTGACGGATAAGTTTGACGGCCCGGGAGACAGTCTGGATGGAAGCATTGCCTGGTTTTCAAATAATGAGGATGTTGTGCAAGTGTCGGATGAAGGCATCCTGACAGCCGTCGGGGAAGGGACGACCGGCATCAAGGCGACCCTTGGGGTCAAAAGCGCCGGCCTATCTATTGTGGTCGAATCGAAAACCGTCACCTTGTCGGCGCTTCAATTTCACGACCAACTGGTTGAAGTCTCTGCCTGGGACCCCTTTGTCCTGACTCTGGACGCCGCTTTTTCGGACGGTTCGTCAACCGACGGGGCGTCAGCCGAAACGGTCATGGCGTTGGCTGACTGCGACGTGGTTTTCTCCTCCGTCAAAAAAGACGTTGCCTTGATCACACAGGAGGGGGAAGTCTGGCCGGTCGCCGAGGGGAATGTGGCGATGAAGGTGGAGTGCGGCGGATTTCGCGACGCCATGACCGTCCGAATCAGCGGTCTTCCGGAGCGGGAAGAAGCCGAAGAGGAATTGGTTGAGTCGATAAAAGTGACGGTCGATTCTTCCAACTGGGTGGTGGGAGAGACCCGGACGCTCAAGGCCGAGGTGGCCTTTAACACCGGGACGGTGAGCGGTGTTTCCACTTTCTTTGTGACCCCGTCGGGCAACAGCGGGGAGGTCGAGTGGTCCAGTTCGGACGGGGGGATTCTTGCAATCAGCGAAGGGAAGGCGGAGCTTTTGGCCTATGGAGAAGCGATTGTTACAGCGCGATATCAGGATTATGCCGATGCGGAGCGAGTTTATGTTCATATGTCCCCGGAAGATTCCACAGAGGATGCCGACCGGTTTTTAAGCGACAATGACGAATTCATTATTGAATATGGGACAAACGGCGGTTATTCGAGCCACCTTTTTCCGGAGATTGTCTACGGCATGCCGCAGACCGGAGGGACGCATGTGGTCTCGTTTGGCGGCGGGGGCTATTTTCTGGTTGTCTTGAACAATTACGTCGTGGTCGACGGGCCGGGAGTTGATTTCACCGTTTTTGAAAATGCCATCCAGTCGGATATGTACGGCAACTTCGCCGAGCGGGCGCAGGTGTATGTGAGCGCGGACGACGATGATTATTTTTTCTTCCCCTGCGACGATGACGATCCGGACGAAATCTATTCCGGATGTGCCGGGGTCACGCCGGTGAATGCCGCGGAAAATCCCCTCGATCCGGAAGTCTCCGGCGGGGATTCGTTCGACCTGGAGGATGTCGGCCTCGCGCAGGCGAAATATATTTTGATCGTCGACATGGACACCTGCTCCCCCGACGACCCGACTTATTACGACTTGAACGGGGATGCATTGTGTGGCATAAGCGGCGAGCAGGGCTTTGATCTCGACGCGATGGCGATTATCAACGGAGTGAACGAATGAGGGCGTCCGCCTCAGGCGGACGCCCCTACAAACAAGGAGAAGACTATGTGGGCTTTAATTTTGGCGGGGCGTGGTGTGGTTGGTTGTGCCGGCAATAAAGAAGAGGGGCAAACGACCTCCGCTCAACCGGATGATTCGCAACCGCCGGCGCCGCCGAGCGGATTTGATCTTGTCGATTCTTATCAGGTGGCGGGGGAACTGCAGACCCTTTTTTCGGCTGACGATTCTCTCTGGGCCATCAGTTACTTTTCCGGCCAATACGGTGTTGAGGAACGGGTCGATGTTCAAAACCTTGATAGCGACAAAACAATCCCTTCTCTTCCCCATGCCGATCAGCGGAGTTACGGCTGGACCGGTCCGCTTAAAATAGCAGGGGAGGACGTGATTGCGGCCATCTATCAGAGCAATACCGGCTATCATTCGCAGGATGGAACGCATCATGGGATTATCTTGTTTGATACCGACGGCAATCTGCTTGCCGATCACGATCTCTACGGCGCCTTGGAAGCGAGGGGCCCGAGCGCGTCGGTTGTGGATCCGGATACCGGCCGGCTTTATGTCCTCATCAACAATCAGGGTGACGTATCCTCCGAATACGACACGGTCGATTTCGGTTCTTCGGCAATCGTTGAGATCGCCGAACCGTTGAGCGAAAATTCAGGTTATCGCCTGATCCCGCTCGCAAGCTTTAAAAATGCCAGCGCCATGGCCCTGAAAGACGGCCAACTGGTCGTTGCGGCGGCCAACAACACGTTGGACGATTCCAGCGGGACGAGCTTTCTGGTTTTTGTGGATCCTGCTACGGATGAGATCAATCCGGTTTTGAACATCCCGGATGGCGTCGGATTAAACGGCAATGTCCCGGCATCTACGGACGGGAGGCATCTCTTTACGGGGAGCAATGCCGACGGTCGCTCGCTGGCTCTTTTATCGGCCGATGATGAGGTTCAGGAAGTCGACCTGCCGGACGGTTTTCAGGTCTATGTCGCCAATGCCCAGTTTGTGGGATCGTCGCTCCTGTTTAATGTGACTCAATCGTATACCGAAACCTTATTGATGGATCCCGACAGTGGAGATCATGAAGTCGTTCAAACGACAGGGCCGGTTCAGTTCGGGATTTCACCGGTCCTGTTGAGCGGCAATGTTTACTGCGACGGCGCTTCGGGAACCGATATCAGCGCTGAAGGGCTAATCTATTCGCAAATCAATTGTTATCAGGCAACTTGGGAATAGGCGACAGCTGGCTCCTTGCCATTCCACACCTGTTTGCCGAGGGCGACAAGAACCAGCGCGGCGGTAAAGAGGATGCCTGCCGCGACAAATGGGGCGGTGATGCCGATGTGGTCAAACAACACCCCCGCCGCCACCGGCCCAAAAACGCGGGCGAGGCTTCCGGCCGATTGATAGATTCCCATCGTTGACCCCTGAACCTCCCGCGGGGCATGGCGCGAAACAAGGCTGGAGAGCGAAGGATTGGTGATCGCGTAGCCGACCGACTGCAATAAAAGAAAAATAATAAAGGGCGCGATGGCGTGGCTTAAAGCCGCAGAAAAGAGAGTCACCGCCATGATGCCGCACCCCGCGAGGACCAAACGGGCCTCCCCCATCCATCGTACCAGCCTTCCAATCGCCCCCCCCTGAATCCCCACCAGCGCCAGGGCCATCAGGGCAAGGATCAAGCCGGCATGAACGGCATCCAGATGAAAACGGGCAAGCAGAAAAAGGGCAAACGAAGTTTCGAGCTGGGCAATTCCCATGGTGACCACAAAAAAGAGAAGAACCGCCAGCCCGGTTTGCGGCGTTGTCACCGTTTTTCTCCACGCCGTCCATGAGAGATGGGAACGATGCACGGCCCGGATTTCGGTGCTTAAGGGGGGTTCCTTAAGGACTTTGAGGGCAAAAAGAAAATTCAAAAGCGCCAGAACTCCAGCGGCATATCCCGCCGCTCCATATCCCCAGCGCGAAAGAATTCCCCCCAGGGCCGGACCAAACAGAAACCCAAGGCCAAAGGCGGCGCCGATCATCCCCATCCCTTTGGCGCGATCCTCCGGTTTTGTGATGTCGGCAATGTAGGCGGCGGCGGTTGAAATGTTCGCCCCAAAAAACCCGGCCAAAAGACGCGCGGCAAAAAGCCAGACGAGCGATTTGGCAAAACCCAAAAGGGCCATCGAGGCCGAGATCCCGACCAGGCAGGTAAGGATAACCGGCCGCCGTCCGATCCGGTCGGAAAGGCTTCCCCAAAAGGGGGAAAAGAGAAATTGCATCCCGGAGTAGCACATCATCAGCCAGCCAAGGGTTGTCGCCTGTGCGCCGAATGATTTGGCATAATAGGGAAGAATCGGAATCACAATTCCGAAGCCGACCAGATCGATGAAGACGACGAGGAAGATGGAGATGAGGGGATTTTTTTTCATCAGGAAATCAAATGATCGACAATCAGAATCACAAACAGCAGAAGCAAATAGGCAATCGAATAGCCGAATAGTTGCCAATACGAGCGAATGGTTTTCTTTCGGTAAATCTGCACCGCCTCCCACATAAAAAAGGCGCTTAAGATCAGGGCACTGATCAGATAAACCATCCCGGCGGCTTTTAAAAAATACAAACTGGCCGAGAGCGGCAAAAGCGTCATGGAGTAGAAAAGAATCTGTTTGCGCGTCGCCGCATCGCCGGCAACGAGTGGAAACATCGGATAATTGACCTTCGCATAGTCCTCCTTACAGCAGAGGGCCAGCGACCAGAAATGGGGCGGTGTCCAGAAAAAGACGATTGCAAACATCACGACGGCGGCCCACGAAAGGAGGCCAGTGGCCGCGGCCCAGCCGATTAAAGGCCCGGTCGCACCGGCGGCTCCTCCGATGACGATGTTGTAAGGAGTTCGGGGTTTGAGCCACAATGTGTAATAGAAGCTGTAAAAGACGATCGTCCCGAGGCCGAGAAGGGCGGCAAGAGGTGTGCCCCAGTGCCAGAGGAGACAAGTCCCAATCGCCCCGATGACGACGCTGAAGATAAGGGCGGCAACCGGCTTGATTTTCCCCTGCGGAAGAGGGCGTTTTTTGGCTGTTCTTACCATCATTTTATCAATGTCCCGTTCAAAATATTGATTAAAGGCATTGGCCGAACCGCCGATCATGAAAATCGCGGCCACGAGCAACCACATCGTTGCCGGTTTGGCTCGCAGGCTTCCCTCCATGATGAGAGCGGCCAGGCCCGTAACGGCAAACAGGAGGCTGATCCGCGGTTTAGTGAGGTTTAAATAGGCAAGCATCCGACCGAGGCTTATAAATTTTATTCCTCAAGACGTCAATCGCCTTGCGATTTGGTCATTCAATGCAATCACCGTGAGAAGCAATAAGGCGGCCACCGCATTGTGAGCCGTTGCGATTTCAAGCGGGCGGATGAAGAGAACGGTGGAGATTCCCAAAGTCACCTGGGCGATCAGAAGCAGTATCATTATAATAGAGGTCGCCTTGACGCTTTTATCTTCAGCCCCGGTCAGACCTTTGACCGCCAAAAATCCCAGAACCAAAAAAGTCACGACCGCCCCAAGGCGGTGCAGAATATGAATGGCCACGCGGGCCTCGTTGTCGATAGCCCCCAAACTTTTCCACGGATCAAAGGCATGGGCCCAGTTCATTTGGGGCCACCAGCTTCCCATGCAGGTGGGAAAATCGGGACAGGCCAACGCCGCATAGTTGGCCGACACCCAGCCGCCGAGGGCGATTTGGAGGATGAGGATGATAAGGGCGGCAATGGGTGCAAACGGTAGGGGCAACCCCCTGTGGTTGCCCTGCATGTCGGGCGGCCACAGGGGGCCGCCCCTACATGTCAACGTCAACCACCAGCACAATCCCAGCGTCGTCATCCCCCCCAGCAGATGCCCCATTACCACCAGCGGATTGAGCAACAGAGTGACGGTCCACATGCCGAGTAGTGCCTGAAAAATAACGGCGCCCAAGAGAAGAAGAGGGAGAAGGAAGGGTTGCCCCGGTTGGCGTCGCCGTTTGATTGAAATGATCGCGATAACCAGGATGAAAAGACCGAGCGTGCCGGCAAAATAGCGATGGATCATTTCGGTCCATGCTTTTTTTATGTCAATCGGTGACTCGTAACTCGTGACTCGTGACTCGTGACCCATGACCCTTGGAATCATCTGCCCATAACACCCCGGCCAGTCGGGACATCCAAGACCGGAGTCGGTCAGACGGGTGTAGGCGCCGAGGATTACGACGACAAGGGCGAGGATGGTGGCAGTGAAAAAAAGGTGTCTCATATCTATCCGGCAAACAAAGAGAGTCCCTTTGTCTTCGCAATTTTCGTAAGCCGCTTAAGAGTTGGATTGTCTCGCCGGTAGATGTGGCTGGCGGGAACGAAAATTACTTCGTCAAACGGCCTCTCTTTGTTTGCTACTGTTTTTCCTTCACCATCCGGTCGATCGCGAAATCCACGGGAATCTCCGGCAAGGCCTGTGACGATGCCGCGGAAGCCCCTTCGCCCAGACCGATCAGTTTCAAGGTATCCGGAGTGTCGGAAGGAGTATTGGGCGAGAGAGAACGGACAAAGTGGACAAGCGCCCAACGATCCGGGATCGACAGGCTGTTAAATGGGGGCATCGGTGTCCCGGCAATTCCTTCGCTCACCGTTTTGAAGACCTGTGCCGGGGCGCCTCCCTGTTTCCAATAACCGGAAGTAAAATCACGCGGCCTTGGATTAAGCGCAACCCCCGCCGGGCCGTCCCCTTTTCCGCCCGCGCCATGGCAGGCCATGCACTGCGCCATGTAAATTTCCTTTCCCTTGGCAATCTGCTCGGCTGTTGAGTGACGCAGTTTTTCCATCAGGCCGGCCTGATTGCCGGCAGGCGCCTGCACCGCCGTAACCGGCGCCGCCGCCTCCGTCGGCCGAAAGAGTTCGTCGCTGGCAGTCAGGCCGACAAAAATTCCCAGAAAAACAAAGGCCGCGGCAAAAACAACCTGGTTGACCCGGTTGTCGTATTTCAAATGCATGAAGTAGAGGCAGACGAGCGTTGCCTTGATGGTCGCAATCCCCATGGCGACAACGATGTTGAAGATGCCGTAATTGTGATAGGCGACCCAAACGGTGATAGCGGAAAGGATGAGAAGAATAATCCAGACGGCGACATACGATTTTTTGTGGTCTGCGTGGTGTTGTTGAGTCATGGTTTTTTTATCCAATCAAATACAGCAAGGGAAACAGATAAATCCAGATCAGGTCCACCAAATGCCAGTAAATTCCGGTCAGTTCCACCGGGGTTGAATAGTGGCTTCCAAAATGCCCCCGGTTCGAACGAATCAGCACCCAGAGAATCAACCCCATGCCGACCAAAACGTGCGTTCCGTGAAGGCCGGTCATCATGAAATAAAGCGAGAAGAAGAGGTCGGCCTTGGGATGCGTGATTTCGGTATTGGTAAAATGCGCGCCGGGAAGAAGACCGTCATGAAACTTGTGCATGTACTCAAAATACTTGATCACCATGAACGTGGCGGCAAACATCAGCGTCAGCAGGAGATACTGGCTGGCCCGGTTGCTTTTGTTGTGCTGGGTTTTATTGACCGCCATGGCCATGGTGAAGCTGGAGCAGATAAGGACCAGCGTATTAACGAAACCGAGGGGGCGATTTAAATGATGGCTTGCCTCGTGAAACATGTCGGGATACATCGCCCGGTAAATGATGTAGGTCACAAAAAGCCCGCCGAAGAGAAGAATTTCGGTCACCAAAAAAAGCCAGAGGCCGAGCTTGGACGATTCAAAGGCCTGTTCGGCACTGTGGAAATGATGGGGGACGACATGTTCGGCCATAAGTTTAAGCTTCTCCTGTTGTTTTTAACTCACCGTATTCGTAGGGTCCCGTGGTGATGACCGGCTCTTTGTGAAAGTTATGCGTCGTGGGAGGGGACTCGATGGTCCACTCCAGCGTCTTTCCCCCCCAGGGGTTCTCCGAGGCCCTTTTCCCCTTGAAGAGCGACCAGATGAAGTAGATGAACATAATCAGCATTCCGGCGCCGATAAACCATGAACCGACGGTCGAAGCGATGTTCAACGGCGTATATTCGGGGAGATAATCGTGATAGCGCCGCGGCATCCCCATCTTGCCCAGCCAGAACTGCGTAAAGAAGGTCAGGTTGAATCCGATGAAAGTGAGCGCACAGGAAAGCTTTCCCCACTTCTCCGGATACATTCTCCCGAACATCTTGGGCCACCAGTAGTGAAGGCCGGCCAGCAACCCCATGACCGTCCCCCCCATCATCACATAATGGAAATGGGCCACGATAAAATAGGTATCGTGCAGGTGAACGTCAACCGAAATGGCCGCCAGGAAAAGTCCGGTGAGGCCGCCGATCGTAAACAGGAAGAGAAAAGAAAGCGCATAAAGCATCGGCGTCTTTAGCGAGATGGAGCCTTTGTACATGGTCGCTGTCCAGTTGAAAACCTTGATGGCGGTGGGAATGGCCACAAGCATGGTCAAAAGCGAAAAAAGAAAATTGGCCAGCGGCGACTGGCTGGAAACAAACATGTGATGCCCCCAGACGATGAAACTGATGCCGGCGATGGCGAGGCTCGAATAGGCCACGGCGTGATAGCCGAAGATGTGCTTTTTCGAAAAAGCGGTGATGACCTCGCTGACGATGCCCATGCCGGGAAGGATCATGATGTAGACGGCCGGGTGGGAATAAAACCAGAAAAAGTGCTGGAACAAAACCGGGTCCCCCCCCAGCTTGGGGTCGAAAAATCCGATGTGCAAAACCCGCTCCATCACCAAAAGAGCGGTGGTGATGCCGATCACGGGGGTGGCCAGCACCTGAATAATCGCGGTGGCGTAAATGGCCCACAAAAACAGTGGCATCCGGTGAAAAGTCATCCCCGGAGCCCGCAGTTTGTGAATGGTGGTGACAAAATTAAGCCCCGTTAAAATACCCGAAAAGCCCAAAACGAAAACGCCAAGAGTCGCCAGAATGACACTGGTGGCGGTGCGAATGCTGTAGGGGGTGTAGAAGGTCCATCCGGTATCCACGCCGCCGCTGACAATCGAGAAAACCAAAAGCAGGGACCCGGTGACAAAGATATACCAGCTTAGGAGGTTGAGCCGCGGGAAGGCGACATCCTTGGCGCCGATCTGGATGGGAAGGAAGAAATTTCCCAGCGCGGCCGGAATAATCGGGATGATAAACATGAACACCATGATGGCCCCGTGAAGGGTAAAAAATTTGTTGTAGGTGTCGGGCGAGAAGAAGGGGCCCGGCTTAAACAATTCGAGCCGGACAAGCATGGCAAAAATCCCGCCGACGGCGAAAAAGAACATGGTTGCAAACAGGTACATGACCCCGATCCGCTTGTGATCGAGGGTGGTCATCCAAGACCAGATTCCCTTTTCTGCATTGATATAATTCTTGTGATGATCGTTTGAATCGTAAGCCATAAATTAATTCCTAAGCGATTTGATGTACGTGACGAGCGCGTTGATCTCATCATCCTTCAAAGTTCCCTTGTACGTCGGCATGACCGGCGGGAAGCCTTTCACTAGTTTGAGCTGGGGCTCCATCAACGATTCACGGATGTAGTTTTCATCGGCCATCACTTTCGATCCGTCGGCCAGTTCGACTTCGTGACCGAAGACTTCTTTAAGTGAGGGGCCGACCAGAACCTGTCCCGACACCGAATGACACGCGGTGCATCCCTTTTCGGCAAAGAGTTTTTTGCCCCGTTCCACCGGATTTTCCACCACGGTTTCGGGAGCTTGTCCTGCCGTCGTTTCGGCGGCCCCCGCAGGCTGAATGCCCAGACTCTGTTCCACCTCCCAGGTGGTCTGCCAGCGCTGATAGTCTTTGGGTTCCATCACCTTCAGTTTGGCCAGCATTTTGGAGTGGGCGGTTCCACAATATTCGGCGCAGAAAACCTGCTGTTCCCCCACGCTGGTGGCGGTAAAATCAAGCTTCGTGTAGGCGCCGGGGACCACATCCTGCTTGAGCCGGAAATTCGGGACGTAAAAACTGTGCAGAACATCCGCCGAGCCCATAATCAGACGCACCGGCGTCCCCTTGGGAACAACCAGCTCATTGACGATCTTTCTGCCGTTGGTGTACTCGAATTCCCACAGCCACTGCCTGGCCATGACGTTGATTTCGAGGGCATTAGGGGACGATTGAATAATTTTGGAATAATCCTTCCACCCCCAGTAGAAAATCACCATGACGATGATGAACAGAACGCCCGCAACCGACAGTTCGGTGGGGGTATGCCCGGTGATGTAGGGAGTCGGCTCGCCTTCGCGGCGCCGCCGGAATTTCCAGATGAAGTAAACCATGCCGCCGACAATAATGACAAAGCTGACAACGCTTACCCAGTGGATGAAGTCGTAGAGGGCGTCAACCTTGGGGGCCATCGTGGAGGCCTGGGGAAGCTGGAAGATTTTGAAGAAGTCAACCATAAGAGAAATGTCAAATTCCAAAGGTCAAATGTCAAATCAAACAACAAAGTTCAAATGACTAATTTGTTTTTTTGATATTTGAACTTCATTTGGCATTTGAAATTTGGCCTTTGACATTTTTTTTTCGCACCAGATTTGCAACAAACAGGCCGAGTGCAAGCACCGTCACTCCGCCGCCCGCCTTCATCAGACTTGTCGCAAACAGCGCGTATTTGCGGCCTTTGGGGTCGTAGTGGTAGCAAAAGAGCAAAAGCTTATCAACCACATTTCCAATTTTTCCGTTGGCCGCCTCGAGTAGGGCCAGCTTCACATCGCGCGGATTGAATTCAATCCCGTAGAGCGTCCGCGAAATTTTTCCGTCGGGGGTCAAGACAAAAATCCCCGCCCCGTGCGCAAACTGCTTCTGGTCGGCGTCGTATTTGAACCCGAAGCCGGCCTGATCGGCGATTTTCCTTATGTTCTCCTCCTGCCCCGTGAGAAAATGCCAGCCGTTCGCCGCCTGCGGGCGTCCATATTTCTCGAGATAGGCCTTCTTTTTCGCCCCGGCCAGATCGGACGTCTCCTTGGGATCGATGCTTAGGGTTACCACCTGAAATTTGTCTCCCACCGTCCAGAGCATTTGGCTCAACGTCTGTGAAAAACCGTTCAACAGGAGGCCGCAAAGATTCGGACATTCATAATAGGCGAAAATCAGGATGACCGGCCGTTTGCCGTCGAAATAGGTGGAGAGCGGGAGCTCATTGCCTTCTTCATCCGTGAACGGGACATCCAGGGAAATTGATTTGCCAGGATGTTCCGTAATCCCCACGCCCTCCAACTCCACGGGGAGTGACTCCGCCGCGAAGGCGCTTATGGAGACCAGGACAAAGAACAGGGCAAAAAATAGATGATGCAACTTCATAATTATTGATGATGATGCAAGCACTGTTCAAGCCAGGGATCCTGCACGGGAACCACGTTGACCTTGCGCAGGAAACCGCCGACACTCAAGAAAAAGATTCCGGCAAACCCCAGAAACATCCCGATTTCCATGAACCCGAACACCGGCTTGTCGAAATGGGCTGGAAAGACCATCCAGTAGATGTCCAGCCACTGGGCCCCCAAAAACCAAAAGGCAATAAACATCAGCCAATTTTCTTTTCGTTTGGCCGGACGGGAAACCAGCAGGAAAAACGGAATGACAAATTTAACCAGCATCAACGCCACCGACACCGGCTTCCAGGCCCCTTGAGTCCGGGCGATCATGTAGGGGGTTTCTTCCGGCAGGTTGGCATACCAGATAAGCATGTACTGGGAAAAGGCGATGTAACCCCAAAAAACCAGAAAGGCAAACATCAGTTTGCCCAGATCGTGAAGGTGGTCGTCGGTCACAAAGGGGGCGAGGATCCCTTTTTTCCTTAAAGCGATGGTCCAGATCGCGATCATTGCCAGCCCGCTGTAGAAAAGACCGGCCCAGCAGTAGACGCCGAAGATGGTGGAAAACCAGTGGGGGGCAAGCGACATCATCAAATCGACGGCAACAAGGGTAAAGGCAATGGCAAACAAAAGAAGAAAAGGCGCGGAAATTTTTGTGTTTAACAGCGTGAGGCGGGCCTCGCCATTTTTGTCCTGTTGAACGGAGTTTTTGACCATCCAGCCTCCAAGCCCCAAGGCGACGGCAAAAAGCAAGACCGCGCGGATGACGAAAAACGGGACATTGAGGTAGGCCTTCTTGAGGCCCAGGAGAGGATCTTCTTCCATAATATGGGGATGGGTCCATTCGTAGAGGTGGTGACTGCCGAAGAGGAGGACAATAAACAAAACAGCCGCCACGGGGAGATACGCAATGAACGCCTCACCCACCCGACGCACCGTCACGCTCCAGTACGAGGCGGTGATATGCTGAAGAGCGGCAAAGAAGACCCCGGCCAGTCCGAGGCAGAGCCAGTAAAAATAGTTGAGAAGGTAATTGGACCAGGCCCGGTCGGCGTCGATTTTGAGGCCGGTGATGAAGGCGACGGCGCCGACGACAACGAGGAGGGCGAACAGGGCCTTGAGTTTTGCAGACAGTTCAAACGATTGTGGCTTTGGAATCATAGGGGAGTTACTCCTTCTTACGGATATGTCCCTTCCCGCAATTCCTTCTTCAACGCCTCCACATCCTCCCCGGTCGGGTGCGCCGCGCGCCGGAGAGCACGTACATAATGGATCGCCGCCCAACGGTCGTCCGGCGGGATCTGGGAGGCGTAGGATCCCATCAGATTTTGCCCGCGGGTGATGACATGGAAAATCCGTCCGTCGGGCCAGTTTGCAACCTTGTCGGAGGTGAGCGCCGGCGGCCGCGGAAACTTGGGAACAATCGAGCCGTTTCCATCCCCCTTCGCCCCATGGCAGACAATGCAGGTGTTGTTGTACACCTTCTGTCCCTTCATGATATTTTCTTTGGTGAACGGCAGGGGATTTTTTAGTTCCAGCCCCGCCGTCTCCCCCTCCCCCACCGAATAAGGATAAGGGGCAAACCCCCGCGGAATGGCCCCCTCCGGCGGGAGGCGCATCGGCTCCTCGTAGGCCTTGACGGCGGGCGAATCCATCATGTTCGGCATGAATTCGAACGTCGGTTTGGACCGGTCGCTACAGGCGGCCACGCCGCTAGCGGCCAAACCAGCCAGCACGAGCGCCGGCAATATTTTTAATCTCCTCGACATGGCACTCCTTTAAAAGACGGCGAAGGATGGCTTCGTCGAAACAGGGATCGGTTTCGTCCACGAAAAGGCCGAAACGGTCGTCCGTCAGGCGCGGATCGAGCGCCGCCCGGCTCATGTTCGGCAGTCGACAGGCGGCAAACAGGATGAGCGTGGTCAAGACACCGCCGATCAACACCATGGATTCAAAGGTAATGGGAATAAAGGCCGGCCATGAGATAAGCGGTTTGCCGCCGACATTGAGCGGCCAGTCGACAGCCGAGGTCCAGGCCTGAAAAAGAAAACCGAGGCACCAGCCGGTCAACCCCAGACCAAGAGTGGCATAAGGGATCCACGAACGCTTGAGCCCCACCGCCTGTTCCAGGCCGTGAACGGCGTAGGGCGTAAAGGCGTCGAGTTTCTTCACTCCCAGATGACGGACCTTTTTCACCGCAGACAAAAGGCCGTCGGGGTGGTCGAAGATGGCTAGTAGTCCTTTTTCCATAAGCTAATCCGTCCTTGCGACAACTCCCGCGTACATTTCGGCCCGCGCCTCTTTCCGGCCGATTTTCATGATCGACTTCACCTCAAACATGGCAATCGTCGGCATGAACCGGCAAAACAGGAGAAAAAAGGTAAAAAAGAATCCGAAGGCGCCGAGGGTGATTCCCCAGTCGTAGCGCGTGGGATAATAGGAGTCCCAGCTCGACGGCAGAAAGTCGTTGTTGAGCGAGGTGACGATGATGGTGAAGCGCTCAAACCACATGCCGATATTGACCAAAAGTGAAGCGACAAACATCACCGGCACCGACCTCCGCCATTTTTTCACCCAGAATATCTGCGGCGTCAACACGTTGCAACTCATCATGATCCAGTAGGCCCACGCAAACGGCCCCGAAACACGGTTTAAAAAAATAAAACGCTCGTAGAGATTTCCCGAATACCAGGCGATGAACAGCTCCATCAGGTAGGCATAGCCCACCATCATTCCGGTGAGGAGCATGATCTTGTTCATGTTTTCCAGATGATAGAGGGTGATGTATTTCTTGAGCTTGAATACCTCCCGCGCGATGACCAGAAGGGTCACCACCATGGCGAACCCGGAAAAAATGGCCCCCGCCACGAAATAGGGGGGAAAGATGGTCGTGTGCCATCCGGGCAGGATGGAAACCGCGAAATCAAAACTTACAATCGAGTGCACCGAAAGAACCAGCGGGGTGCTCAAGGCGGCCAAAAGGAGATAGACCATCTCGTAGTGGTTCCACTGCCTGGCCTGCCCACGCCAGCCGAGAGAGAGAATTGTGTAGACGAATTTTCGAATCCGGTTTTTGCACCGGTCGCGCACCGAGGCGAGGTCGGGCACCAGCCCCGTATACCAGAACAAAAGCGAGATGGTGAAATAGGTGGAGACGGCGAAGACATCCCACAAAAGGGGTGAGCGGAAGTTGACCCAGAGTTCGCGCTGGTTTGGATAAGGGAGGAGCCAGAAGGCGTACCATTGCCGCCCTACATGAAGCAGGGGAAAAAGCCCGGCGGTCATCACGGCAAAGATGGTCATCGCCTCGGCGGAACGGTTGATGGCGGTCCGCCATTTTTGGCGGAAGAGGTAGAGGATGGCGGAGATCAGCGTCCCCGCATGGCCGATACCGATCCAGAAGACGAAGTTGGTGATGTCGAAGGCCCCCCATCCCACCGGTTGATTCAAGCCCGTGACGCCGATCCCTTTGCCGATAAGGCCCCAAACCATCACCCCCCCCACAAGGAGCGCCGAGAGTGAGAGGACCAGGCAGACATACCATTTTTTGGTTGGAAAGGTCTCCAGCGGATTGCAGACGTCTTTATTGACATCCGCCAACGTTAAGTCCGGTGCGACGAGAGGTTCCTTGACGATTTTTCCGTCCTTGATTTCCATTTATTTCGTGGATCGTTTTTTTACGATTCACTATCCACTATTCCGCACCTTCGCCAAATAAGTCACCTGCGGCCCCACATTCAGATCTTCCAGCACATGATAGCCGCGCGGCGATTTTTTCATTTTCGACACGAGGCTTTCCGGATCGTTGATGTCGCCGAAAACAATCGCGTTTGTGGGGCAGGTCTGCTGGCAGGCGGTGAGAATTTCCCCATCCCGCACCTTGCCACCTGGTGGCTTTCGTCCCTCGTCCTTTGCCTTGTCTTTTGCGGTTCTGATTCTCTGAATGCAGAAGGTGCATTTTTCCATCACCCCGCGCGTCCGCACCGTCACGTCGGGATTCAGCGACAACTCGAGGGGAGAAGAAATTGCGCCGCGAAAATCGAGGAAGTTGAAGCGCCTCACCTTGTAGGGGCAGTTGTTGGAGCAGTATCGGGTCCCCACACAGCGGTTGTAAACCTGAACATTCAGCCCCTCCTCGTTGTGCATGGTGGCCAGAACGGGGCAGACCGTTTCGCACGGGGCGTTTTCGCAGTGCTGGCAGAGCATCGGCTGGAAGTTCATTTCGGGCTGATCCGCCTCGCCGCCGTAGTAACGGTCAACCCGGATCCAGTGCATCTCGCGCCCTTTGAGCACCTGCTCCTTCCCCACCGTAGGGATGTTGTTTTCCGACTGGCAGGCGACCATGCAGGCATTGCACCCGATGCAGGCGTTCATGTCGATGGCCATCCCCCAGCGGTAATCTTTGTATTCATGTTTCGGCCACAGGCTGGGAAGGGTTTCTCTCTCCGGATTCCCCGCATGCGGGTTCTTTTGATATTCGGCAAAGGTGGTCTCCCGGATGATCGGCCGCCCCTCAACCGTAGGATGCCCCTGCGTGGTTGCAAGGCGTTGGCGTATCCCCGTTTTGCGGATCGAATCGACGGGAAGGACACCCCATTGGGGCAAACCCCCGGTGATTTCCTGCAGAGAACTTAAGTCCACACCGATGTTGTCCCCCACCCGCCCCGCATTTCTCCGCCCATAGCCGATGGCCGCCATCAGCGCCCGCGGGTGCATTTTGGGCTGAAGATGAACGGGGAGTTCCATATCAAAATTTTTTCCATGAAGGGCGACGACATCCCCTTCTTCAATTTTAAGTTCTTTGGCGGTCCGCGGCGCCATCGAAACGTAATTATCCCAGGTGATTTTTGAGAGCGGATCGGGGAGTTCCTGCAACCAGGCGATGTTGGCGCTTCTCCCGTCGAACATCGAAACGGATGGGTAGAGCGCGAGGCCGTAAGCGGCGGCGTCCCTGGCGGTGGCGGCGTCCCTGGCGTCTGACAGACTTTCACGACGCGGCAGAACCGCCGTCGCCGTGTCGAGGAGATCCCGCGGCGGAACGAGACGATCCGGTTCACCGTCGCGGGGCTCTGTGAGAAAGACCCCTTTCTTGAGAGTCTCTTCCCAAAAACCCTCAAAGGCGGCAGGGCCGCCAACCAAATGGTCCGAATGGGCCTTCAAACTGTCCGCCAACTTCTCCGAAAAAAGCACAGAATTTACAGAAGAAGGACCACCGGCGGGCGCCATCGGATAGATGTTGTCCTGCCACCATTCACGCAGATAATCGTAACCGCTTGCAAAAGGGAGGGAACCCCACTGGATGAGCGAATCCTGAAACGAGCGGGTGTCGTAAAGGGGGGCAATAACCGGCTGGGCGATGCTGAAAATTCCTTTCTGCGGACTCGCATCGCTCCATGCCTCCAGATAATGCGACGGCGGACAGACAAAGTCCGATTCGAGCGCTGTTTCGTTGATGCGGTCGGCAATGGTTACGACCATCGGCACTTTTTTGAGCGCCTCTCCAAAATTCAAAGAGGGAGGAAGCGAGTAGAGAGGGTTCGTATTATAGATGAAAAGGGCGCCGACGGTTCCCCCGTTCATTTCGTCGATCAAATTTTTAAGCGAGGCAAACGAACTTTCGGCCTGATTTGAGGGGGCAACGGAATAATCAATGGTAGCGCCGTCGTTTTCGAGAGCCGAATTAAGCAGATTGACGGCCACCTGCAGGGCCAAGCTGTTTGCCCCCTTGATTGCTCCGCCCAAAACAATTCCATGCCCGCGCGCCTTCAACAGGCTGTTCGCGGTATGACGCAGGGAGTCTTCGGATATTCCCGTTTCTTTCGCAACCGATGCGACATCGTATCCGTTCAACGCCTGGATGACATCGGTTCGTTTCGCATATTTCGATTGTCCGCGCTTGACGATGATCTCATGGGCGAGGCTTAAGGCGATGCTCAACTCGTCTCCCGGTGTGACGGCAGAATATTCATCCGCATTCGATCCGGTCAGGCTTAATGCCGATTCGAAAACGACAAGCCGCGACATTTGTCCTTTTTCCACCTGCCGGCCTTTTGCAAAACCGGCAGAAAATTCCACCGGCGAGAGCCATGTGCCAAGAAAATCGGCGCCAAACGAAACGATGACGCTCGCTTGGTCGAAGCGAAAACGGGGGGTTACTTTTTGCCCGTAGGCGGCCTCCTGCCCCAGCGCCACCTCTTCCGGGACGACCCCCTCGTATTCAACATGGGTGGCAACGCCACTGGCGTCGGCAGATCCGACAGAGGCCATAAAATCGGCCATCAGCCGGCGCGTGGAGGGACTGGTGATCGTTCCGGTCAAGAGATAAATTTTTGCTCCGCTGTCTTTGGTTACGCCACGAGTGGTTTTGGCGAGATGATCTTTGATCTGCCGGTCGGCCTCGGCCCATGAAAGGTTCCTGAAGGCGCCGTTCCCCCGCGGCATTTTCACCGGATTTTTAAGCCGGTCCGGATCATACAGATTAAGAATGGAGGCCTGGCCGCGGGCGCAGAGGCGCCCCCGATTCATTGGATGCCGGTCGTTTCCTTCCAGCTTGATCGGCCGCCCCTCGCGGGTTTTCACCAGAAGGCCGCAGGAGGCGGAGCACTCGCCGCAGGTGGAGGCGTAATGGTCGGCCGTTCCGGGGATGATTTCCTCCGGCTGGTTCACGTACGGGATGATCTTTTCCACCGGACGGCGCGAACAGGCGGTCCCGGCCAAAAGGAGGCTTGCCCCCATCACCTTGAGAAACGAGCGCCGTTCCATCTCGGTGACGACCTGTTCTTCCGGCGGGGCGACAAATTCCTTGCCGAGGCTCATCGTATAGGCAGGGAGGCGTTCCAGCTCCTCAATGCTCCCCCAATATTTTTTCTCTGTTTGTTCCATGTTTTTCACCATCCGCCATCCCCTAGTTATGACACGTATAACAATCGGTCGGCCCCTTCATGTCCTCCCCTTTCGGCCCCTTGGGGGGCCTCCGGTGGCAGTTCACGCAAAAACCCATCTGCAGGGTCTCTTTTTGGACGATCTTTTCCATCTGCGCCACATTGCCGTGGCAGGTCTCGCAGGCGATTTCTTTGGCGACATGCCTCTTATGGTTGAAAAAGGCATGGTCCGGCAGATCGTGGATGCGCACCCACTCGATCGGCTTCCCCTCCTTGTAGAGCCTTGTCAATTCCTGAATATACGGGCTGTCCGTTTTCACCACGACATGGCAGTTCATGCAGATATTCATGCTCGGCACTCCCGCGTGGCGCGACTGCAGAGCGCCCGAGTGGCAGTAGAGGCAGGGGATCTTGTTGTCCCCCGCGTGGATTTTGTGGGAAAACGGGATCGGCTGTTCGGGGGAATAGCCGGTGTTGTTGCCCAGTTTCCACCAAAATTTCAAAACGAGCCCCACGGCGACAAGAGCGACCAGACCGCCAAATGCCAGAAACCGTTTGGAAACCACCGGGGAGCTCCTGTTTTGAAAAATGAATGATAATTCAGTTTAAAATGTGCCCGTCATTTGCCACCGATCAGGGGTGATTGCAAGAAAAAAAGCTGATGCAGGTCAGCTGATTTCTCCCGTTTTTTTCAGCCAACCTTTCCTCTTTGCCCGCTCATTAACCCCCATCCGTTTGGGGTTTCATCACCCAAAATAGAGGCAGTTCTGCCTATTAATTAGGCAGATTTTGCCGGATGATCTTTGAAAAGATCAATAATTTCAAACGCCTGCCTTATTGGCGCTTTGGCACTGAATTTGCTTGAGAATAGGTGCAGAGGTGATGGACGCCATGAGGAAATATCTGATCATTTTGATTTTTTTTATCGGGACGCTCGCGGGTGCGAAGGCCGAGGCCACCCTCGGCAAAATGAAGACGGCCACCCTTTGGGGGCGGCCGGTTTCGTACCGCTATATTCCCATCAACAACAGCACCGTTCGCTACGACGGCACCTCCTATGTGTATGCCGACAAGAAGGGAACCCGGGAAAACCGGCTGGTGTTGAACAGCGCCTTTTTCAGAAAGGAGGCGGAACAGATTTTTGCGGATTTTGAAAAAAAGCCGGATTTTCCCCCCGATCAGACGGTTGATCTCGCGGAGTTTGTCGCCGTCCTGACCGACGCGGAAGAGCGTCTCAAACAGGGGGACGGGTTGACCGGCGAGCAGAAGAAAATACTGCTCACCCATCTGGAAGAACTCGAACGCCAGCTTCAGTATTCTGCCTGGTTTCCCGTTTACCAATCAGCCAAAAATAAGAGCGATTTTATTGGCGCTTTTGCCGCCGTTCGCGCAAAAACGATTGAATACCACGAACTGTCCCACCTGCTCGATGAGAGTGAATGGGCGGATATTGCGGGGAGAAATTCGTCTCTCAAGCGGGATGACGCCGTTTTCTGGAACCAGACGGAGGTGCGGGCTTTCTTAACCGAGCTGGCCTACGGCTCCAATCCGCGCGATTCGGTGTTTCAGACGGTATCCGGCGCCGTGGATGAAATCAGGCGGGGAAGGAACATGGATTTCAGTATCCAGAAGTTGAACGAGGTTTTAAAGATCGTCTCCGAGCTGGTGGGCGGGCAGGACGGCTTTGCCTACCTCTGTTGTCTCACGCCGACTTATGCCCGCACGATTGCCCAGAGGCTCTACACCGATTTCCGCATGGCCATCCGGCTTGCCGTCGTCCGCCCGGCGGCGTAAAACAGCAATCATTCCTTTTGTTCCCGCCTGTCCACCGACGATTTTTTGTGTTCCGATAAGTGTCATCGAGGTTACCTCACCACCGCTGTGACCGCCGAAGAACATTGTCGCCTTTCCCTCCCGGCCGAATTGGGAATCGAGGCGGCCGTTGGGCAAAAGACGGGCGAGGGCGATAAAGCCGGTCCCTGACCGGCGGCTGTCGCCCTGCGACTGGCTGTCGCCCGCTAACCGGACGTCACCCGCCGCCACAAGGCGTCCGCGGGTGTCGATGGCAAGGGCATGGACGGCGTCGATGCCGTTTTTGAAATCGACAAATTGAATCCCGTCACTGCCGAAGGTTCGGTCCGGTTTTCCGTTTGGCCGAAGGCGGGCGATGAGAAAGTCGGTGTCGCCGGCGGCGCGCCGGGCGAAGCCCGCGACCACTATCCTCCCATCCGGCTGGACGACGACGGAAGAACAGATATTCTGTTCCCGCAAAGCCCCAACGCGGGCCATGCCGCTGTTGCCGAACGTTTTGTCCCGCCGGCCGCCGGCGGTTAAGGCGATGACAATGCATTCTTCCTTCCCGGAGGCTTTATTATGCACCGAGCCGGTGGCGATGATTCTTCTCTCCGATCCAAGGGCCACACCGTAAAGACGGTCATCGCGCGTTTCATCAATCCGCACAATGCCGTTTTTTCCAAAAGTTGCATCCGGGAGTCCATTGGGGCGATAGCGCGCGATGATAAAGTCGCTGTCGTCGTTTTCCTCGGTGAATCCGGCTGAAACAATCGAGCCGTCGCCGGTGGCGCCGCCACTTGGCGTCGTTGCGATAAAGTGGATTTCGTCCCGGGCGCCGATATCCGTGATGACCAGGCCGTTTGTTCCAAAGTTTAAGTCCAACTCCCCATGGGGGTTGAGACGGGCGAGGGCGAAGTCGGACGCCAGGGACGCCGCCGCTTTTTTTCCTTTTCGGGTGAATCCCGCGATGATGATTTTTCCGTCCGGCCGGATGGCCAGACCGTAGAGATATTCCTTTCCCCCGGCATCAACGCGGACAACGCCATCGCGTCCGAAGGTTCTATCGACGGTCAGATCGCGGTTTAAGCGGACAACGGCAAAGTCGGCCTTTTTTCCCCGCCCGGCAATGCCGGCGACGATGATTTTTTCATCGGATGTGGTTTTAAGCATTTCAACCCGGTCGATGCCCGGGATGATTGTCTGTGCCGATGCGGCGGGGCAAAGAAGAAGAAAGGAGATGAAGGTAAAAAAAACGGGCATATAAACGCCTGCAAATTCTTAAAGAAGATGAAGGGGAAAGGCAAGACTTAAGGCATGCCGCCGAAAAACCCGCTTGACGGATGCCTTCAGTTGCGGAGAATGGCGCCGTTACCCGGAACCTTATCAAACAAAGGAGCTCTAACCATGAATCTCATTTTTTCTCTTCTGTTTCTCCTCCTCGCCTCTCTGCCTGCATGGGCGCAGACGGCGGGCGACCCCACAGCGGGCAAGGCGAAATACGACATGTATTGCGCCACCTGTCATGGCGCCGGAGGGATGGGGGACGGCGCGGCATCGGTGGCGTTAACCCCCAAGCCCCGCAACTTCCAGGATCCGGTCGTGATGGGCAAAAAAACCGACGCCGACCTGAAAAAGGTGATTAAGGAAGGGGGGGCGGCGGTCGGCTTATCGACCACAATGCCCGCCTGGGGGACGGCAATGACGGATGTCGATATCGACAACGTGATTGCCTATATCCGAACCTTGGGGAAAAAATAGATATGTCCATGGCCACCACCCGCGGCGTTCGTGTTCAGGTTGAGGCCGAATACCTCCCCGGCGAGTCGGTCCCGGAGAACAACTACTATTTTTTCTCCTACCATGTGACCATAACCAATCAGGGGGAGGAGACGGTCCAGTTGCTCAACCGGCACTGGATCATCACGAACGCCGACGGAAAGAAGGAAGAGGTCCGCGGGGCGGGGGTTATCGGCCAACAACCTCTGCTTCATCCCGGCGAGAGTTTTCATTATTCCAGCTTTTGCCCGCTCGCCACGCCGGTGGGGACCATGCAGGGCTCATACGAAATGGCCGCCGAAGGCGGCGGCCGGTTCGACGCCGCGATCGCCCCGTTCACCCTCGCCATGCCCGGGATGCTACAGTGACAGTGGCCGGAGAGGGGGCCTTCCGGCTACGCAATTTTTGTAAGCCGTCCGAAGTTTTATTGTCTCGCCGGCTCTATGTCCGGCGGGGAACAAAAATTGCTCCGCCAAAATGCCCCCTCTCCGGCCACTTACAAATATACAATAAACGTCCATGCCATGTGGATCATGCCGTCTTGTTCCAGAAGATTGGCCGGCGGGGCGGAAAAGGGAGCCGAGGCGCGGACGGTACGGATCCCTTCCTTGTCGTAACTTTCAATCCCCGATGAGCGGATCACCATCAGCTCGGCCAGTTCTCCGTTGCCGTCGACACTCACCCCCAGCACCACGTCGATCTTCCCGCGCGAAATTTCGTTGATCCGGCCCCGAAGCGCGGGCGCCGGGTTGAAGGTGAGCTTGAACTTCCTTTTGAGCTCCACAAAATAGCGGATGTTGGAATTCCCCAGCGTGTTTAAGTAGGTTCTGCCGCCGATTTTGTAGTCGGGAAAATAATCATCCGTCGACGAAGGGGCGGAATCCATCACCTCGTCGGGAAGCCCCGGCAGATGCCGGGAAGGCGGAGGTGTCTGGAAAATGTCTTTCATTCTATCCGGCTGACGGGCGGCGTAGAGCTCTTCTTTTGTCTTGAACGATTCGGCCGGCCGAACCGGCTCAGCCGGTTTTTTTTCGGTAGCCGGTTTTTTCTGCGGAACAGCCCGAGCCGGGCTGGCGGCCGGAGGGGCCGGGTTCACCGTCTCCTCCGGAACTTTCTGGCTGTAGAGGGCCTGGGCGGAAGGTTTTTCCGGCGTTTCCTCTTTTGGCGGTTGAGGAATGTCGGCGATCCTCTGCGGGAGTTCCATTTTTTTCAACTCGACCCAAATAGGAGGCGGTGTGGGCGGCGGCTTTAGCGAGGCGAGTTTGTCCAGACCGCTCCGGAGAAGAAAAAAAAGAAGAAGATGGAAAAGGACGGATGTAAAAAGAAAAAAGGTGATTTTGCGGCGGTGATTTGTTGAAATAAAGAAATTCATGAAATGTCAAATGACAAAACTCAAAGTTCAAAGGAAAAACCAATTTCAAATGTCAAATTTGACCTTGTCGTTTTGAAATTCCTTTGACATTTGAACTTTGACATTTTTCATTGCTTTTGCTGAAGCCTGGCTTTTCTCCGTTCCTCCCCCTCTTTATACCACTTTTTCTCCTCCTCTGTCCGGATCAAAAGCGGCGGGACCTCGGAACGAGGTCACACGGACCCCGATTTCCATGGAGGTCCGGCCGGTGTAATTAACGTTTGCCTGCAGGATAACGATCTGTCCCAGCCTGACGGGCGAGATGAAATCGACGGCATCCATCGAGGCGGTGACGCACATCTTTCGGCAGTGGCGGAAGGCGCAGATGGCGGCAGAGGTGTCGATCCAGGCCATGACCTGCCCGCCAAAGATGGTGCCAATGGCATTGGTGTGCTCGGGCATGACCAGCTCGGTCATTTCCACGCGTGATTCGGAGGGCGCTTTTGGTTGCATACGGCTATCTCCTGTTCTTGAACAAACTCCAAAACAAGACGAGTCCAAAAAATCCCGTGCCAAACTTCAGGCGTGTCACCCATTCCATATTCCCCTCCCGGTGCATTAGATACGCCATGGTCGATCCGAGGATAATAAGAAGGGTGTAGATGAGCTGATGCGCCGAACGGTAGAGCTTTTCGTCCTGTTCGCGCTGTTTTTTGTCGTAAAAAGAAATCTTTCCCTCTTCGAGCCTGCGGATCAGTTTGTGCAGATCGGTGGGGAGGCTGATATAAGAGATGATCAGTTCCCGGCTGGCCTGCAAAATTAAATCGGTCACCTTTTTGTCTTTACCCAAAACAAACTGCTCCACGTACGGAAGGATGATGTCCATCGGGTTCAACTGGGGGGCCAGGTAGGCCGTAAGGCCCATCATCAAAATAAGCGCCCGTTCCAGAAGAATCCAGTCTTTCGGAACATGGAAGGCGCCGGTCAACTCGCGCAGGCTGATATCCTTTTTTTTGAGCTCGATGATGTCGCTTAAATGCTGAAACTGGGAGATGTTGATCTCGCGGAAATTGTCGATCTTGATCCCCTTGATTTTGCCGTAGAAGTACTCCACCACACGGTCGAAGGTCTCCTCGTTTTCCCGTTTGGTGATAAATCCCATCTCCTTCATCGCCATGGAGATGACGCGGGTGTCTTTTTTGATGAGCCCCTCCACAAAAAGGGCGATGCCCGATTTGATGCGCGGCGAAAGGGTTGCCGTGGCGCCGAAATCGACCATGGCCACCTGAAAGCCCACTTCATTATTTCCCTCGCCCCTTTGGGGAGAGGGTGGTCCGCCATGTATTTGTGGCGGACCGGGAGAGGGGGAGGCAGGGATAATGATAATATTCCCTGGATGCGGATCGGCGTGAAAAACGCCGTCGATGAATATCTGTTTGCAGTATGAGTGGATCAGCGAAACCGCCACCTCCTGCGGGTCGATGCCGGCCCCCTTCAAAGCCTCCAGATTGGTCACCTTGATCCCGTCGATGAATTCCGCCGTCAGAATTTTTTTGCTCGACAAATTCCAATGGACTTTTGGAAAGACATATTTGGGATCGGCCCCGAAATTGGCGCGAATCCGCTCCAGATTTTTCCCCTCGGCCTCAAAGTCAAGCTCCTGCAAAATCATCTGGGCGCATTCGTTGTAGATGTTTTTGAGGCCGTAGTTTGGAAAAATAAAATTCATCAGTCCGAAAATCTTGCGGATGGTTTTCAGATCCTGCCGGACAATCCGGTCAATGTCGGGGTATTGGAATTTAACCGCCAGTTTGGCCGAGGCGGCCTGCCGCGTGGCGGCTTGCCACGTGGCGGCCTGCCGGGCATCGTCCTTCGCATGGGCGACATGCACCTGCCCCAGCGAGGCGGAGGCGATCGGCGTTTTTTCAATCGATTTGAAAATAGCCTCCGGACTTTTGCCGAAGTCGGCAAAAAAACGTTTCTTCATTTCCTCGTAAGGGTGCGGGGGGACGGCATCCTGCAGTTCCTCAAGTCCTTCGGTCAATACCTGCGGCAAAAAGTTGGTCATCATCGAGAGGGTCTGGCCGATTTTAATGTAGAGCCCTTTGAGTTTTAGAATATTGGCGACAATCCGCTTGGCCGTTTTCTGGTGCGTCCGGAGCATCAAGCCTTCCGTTCGCGCCTCGGAGATGATTTTTCTCAAGAGAAAAAGAAATAGATACTGCCCAAGGATCAAAAAAGTGATCCAGTAAGCGCGCAGAAACCTGAAACGGGAAGGTCTGGGGGAAGACATGCGGGGAGTCTATCCAACGGGGAGGGGGGATTCAAGGAGAGAAAAAAGCGGTTAATTTTATATTGTAGTTTATTAACTATTATGTTAATAAATAACTATGTATCCGGAAGCGGCAGGGGTCTATGCCCGTGAGAAGGGCCTTTCCATAAAGGAGAGCGCCCAGACCTTCATGCAGGTGGCGGCGCTCCGTCATCTCTCGGACCCTTTGGCTCGGTTTATGGGGGGGACGGCGCTTGTTTTGGGGTACGGCAATCCGGATGTGGATCTAACCCAGGTCTCCGATCCCCAAAATCTTAAGGCGGGATTGATCAGGGCCCGCGCGGAGTTGGAGGGGTGGTTTCAAAGTCCGGTGACCCTTTTGGCCCCAGAGCGGGGAGGCCGGACCTGGCGGCTGACCATCCGTATGGGACGCGCCGAGTCGGTCCGGCTTCATATCGATTCTCAAAAGTTTGCGGCGCATACCTCCCGTCCCCTGGTGATCACCTATCCGTCCATTCCCCCCTTTGTTTGCGAGGCGCTGGAAATCGACGAAATTATGGCGGAGAAGATCATCGCCGTAGCGTGCCGGCGCTATCTGGGGGGACGGGATCTTTTCGATCTCTGGTTTCACTGGCTCCGATCGGAGGACTGGATGTCGCGGAGCCGCCTTATTTTCGAATTTGTGGAAAGGAAAATGAGGGAACGTTCCCTGAAAGGGGGGGAATTCTGGCCGCTCTTTAAGTCCCGGTTGTCCGGGGAAGCCTCCCTCGAAAGGGCGCGCGGGGAGTGGAGGCGTTATCTGCCGCCTGATTTTCAAAAGCCGGCTGTCTTGAACGACATTGTCGCCCGGTGCCGGCTTCTTCAAGGGGCTTAAGCCATGACACTCATCGAACTGATTCAACAGTTAAACCGCCTCGCCCGTGATCACAAGAAAAGGGTTTTTACGCTCAAGGAAATGGCGGCCTTGGCCGGGGAATCGCGCCCCTCTGCGGCGATGACCCTTCTCCGAGGGGCCAAAAAGGGGCTTGTGGGGCGGGTCGGTAATCTCTGGTTGAATCTGATGGATCCGCCGGAGATTCTCGATGTGGGCCTTTCTCTGGTTTCCCCCTCTTATCTCTCTTTCGAATCGGCGCTCTATCGCCACAACCTTTTGTCCCAGTCGCCGCGGGGGGAATTGACCATGGCCGCCACCGGACGTCCCCGCCGGTTCCAAACGCCCCTTGGCGCCATCCGGTTTGTTCACCTTCAGCCGTCGCTCTTTTTTGGTTTTGACGCGCGCCGAATCGCCTTTCCCGAAAAGGCCTGGCTCGATCTTCTCTACATCCGCGGAAGGTTGGGGCGGAGACATCTTGTCTCGGAAAAATTTTATCTGAAGGGATTAAACCGGAAAAGACTTCAAGATTTTGCCGGGCGTTTTCCGGAATGGGTCAAGGTTGCCGTCAACTCTGGTAGTAATCCAGCCCGAGGTGGGTGATCTGCTCCTCGCCCATCAGGTAGCGAAGGGTGTTTTTCAACTTCATTTCCTGGATGAAGAGATTGTGTTCGGGGTAAAGCCCTTCCTTGGTCATGGGCGACTTGAAGTAGAAGGAGAGCCATTCCTGGATGCCGCGCAACCCCGCCCGGTGGGCCAGATCCATAAAAAGAACGAGGTCGAGAACAAGAGGGGCGGCCAGGATGGAGTCTCTGCAGAGGAAATCGATTTTCAACTGCATCGGCAGACCCAGCCAGCCGACGATGTCGATGTTATCCCACCCCTCCTTGTTGTCGCCGCGCGGGGGATAATAGTTGATACGCACCTTGTGGTAGAGGTTGCCGTAGAGGTCGGGGTAAATATGGGGCTGTAAAATTGTATCGAGCACCGAGAGTTTGCTCTCTTCCTTGGTCTTGAAATTGGCGGGATCGTCCAGCACCTCGCCGTCGCGGTTGCCGAGAATATTCGTCGAATACCAGCCGGCAATTCCCAGGTAACGGGCCCGCAGTCCCGGCGCAATGATTGTCTTCAAAAGCGTCTGGCCGGTTTTAAAATCCTTTCCTGAAACGGGGACATTTTTTTCCTGCGCCAGTTCCAGAAGGGCGGGGGTGTCCACCGTCAAATTGGGGGCGCCGTTGGCGTAGCCGATTCCCGACTTCATCGCCGCATAGGCGTAAATCATGCTGGGGGGGATGTTGGCGCTGTTGGCTTTTAAGCCCTCTTCAAAGGCCTTCAAGCTCTTATGTTCATTTTGAACGGTGCAATAGGCCTCTGTCGAGCCGCACCAGATCATCACCAGCCGGTTACATCTGTTTTTTGTCCGGAAGTCTTCGATATCCTTGACGAGGGCCTCCGCCAGGTCCATTTTATTCGGAAGTGTTTTGATGTTTTTTCCATCGAGCCTGCGGAGATAGTTTTTGTCGTAAACCGCCTTTATCGGTTCAATGGAGGAAAGGTCGGTTTTGATCTGGTCGAGCAGATCGCGGGGAATGACGCCGGCCTTGCAAGCCGCCTCGTAACCATTGTCCGGAAAAAGGTCCCAGGCGCCGTAGACGAGGTCGTTCAAATCGGCCAGCGGGACAAGCTCCTTCACCAGCGGGTTTTTATTGTCGGTGCGCTTGCCCAGCCGGATGTGCCCTATCTGGGTTAAAGAGCCGATCGGCTTCCTCACCTGCTTTTTTGCCGCCTCAACGCCGGCGACAAAGGTGGTGGAGACGGCCCCCAGCCCCACCAGCAGAACCCCCAGTTTTCCTTCCGGTTTGCGAATGGTTACTTTTTTGGTGTCCATAATTGTTATTCCTTCCTGAAATAATAAAGATGGGCCTATAACCCGACGATTGAAGAAAGGCAATAGGCAAGACTACCCGGCAACTTCTTTGCATTTTGCGGGGAAGTTGCGTAACATGCGAAAAAAGCGAGCCATCTGGCTTTGCCAGTGGCGAGCGCGGGGTTTGGGGCCATTTGAGGCCCGAAATAGATCGACGCGAGTAGCGACAAACGGGCCGAAAGGGCCCCAAGTATAAATGACCCGGATTAGGCCGCTTCCGATCCTCCTCCTTGCCCTGACGGCATTTTTCACCTATTCCAACACTTTCTTTGGCCCTTTTCTTTTCGATGATGTCATCAACATTGTTGAAAACCCGGGGATCAGGGATTTCTCCCGTTTTCTCGGCCTCTCCGGCGCCCGGTCCGTGGGTTATCTCTCTTTTGCCCTCAACTACCATTTTTGGGGCTTGAATGTTTTCGGCTATCACCTTGTCAATCTGTTGGTCCATATTGCCAACGGGTTTCTGGTTTATTGGCTGGTGTTGCTTCTCTTTCGATCTTCGACCTTCGATCAACGATCTTCGGTCAACATTGGAAGATCGAAGATGGAAGATCGAGGATCGTGGATTGCTTTGGTTGCCGCCCTCGTTTTCATTGTGCATCCCGTCCAAACCCAGGCGGTCACCTACATTGTCCAGCGTTTTTCCTCGCTGGTTGCCTTCTTCTATCTTCTGGCGGTGGTCTGCTATCTGAAATGGAGGCTTGGGACCCGTGCCGGGTGGTATATCGCTTCGTTAGTTGCAACTCTCCTCGCCATGAAAACCAAGGAGAACAGTTTTACCCTTCCCTTTGCGATTTTCCTGGTGGAGGGGATTTTTTTCAGATCCGGGGCCAAAAGGCGATGGACTCCGCTGATTCCGTTTTTTCTGACTCTGTCGCTTATTCCGCTGGCCCAAGGGGATGCCCTGTGGGATTTGACGGGAGGGCGATTCGGCCGCGACACCGCCGAGATCGGCCGCCTTGATTATCTTTTCACGCAGTTCCGTGTCATTGTCACCTATCTCCGGTTGCTGGTTTGGCCCGTAAACCAGAATGCGGACTATGATTATCCTGTCTTTCATTCGCCGTTCATCCCGCAGGTGTTCGGCTCCCTTTTATTCCTGCTCTCTCTCCATGGCCTGGCGTTTTATCTTTTGCGGCGCGCCGGCCGGCTATCGCCCCTTTCGCCTCACTTGAGGCTGATCGCCTTCGGGATCTTCTGGTTCTTCCTGACCCTTTCGATTGAATCCTCGATTGTCCCCATCAGGGATGTGATTTTTGAACACCGGCTTTATTTGCCGAGCGTCGGTTTTTTTTCGGCGATGGCCGTAGTACTCGCCGGCGCGTTCGAACGATGGAAAAAAGCCCGGGTCCCGATTGCCCTTTTTGTTTGTGCTTCCCTTGCCGGATTTGCCGTTGCCACCCACCGGCGAAACGAGGTCTGGAAGGACGATCTCACCTTTTGGCGGGACGTGGTCGGAAAATCCCCGGCCAAGGCAAGGGGGCATCATGGCCTGGGGATGGCCTATTCCGAGAGGGGGATGAGGGAAGCGGCGGTTGAAGAATATAAAACCGCCCTTCGCCTGAAGCCGGATTATGCCGAGGTGCACAACAACCTCGGCCGTGTCTACAAGGAGCAGGGGCGCCTCCCTGAGGCGATCGCGGAATTTCAGGCCGCTCTCCAATCAAGTCCGGATTATTCGGTTACCCGCAACAACGTGATGTTCGATCGCCTGGATGAGGCGGGATTGGAGAGGGCCGTTCGAAAATTTGCAAGCGGCCTCCTCGTCAACACAAACAACGCCACGGTCCACAACAACCTGGGGGCCGTTTACAAGGAACAGGGGCGTCTCCCGGAGGCGATTGCGGAATTTCAGGCCGCGATTCGCCTGAATCCCGACTACGCCTCGGCCTACAATAACCTCGGTGTTGCTTATAGGGCGGAGGGGCGCCCGGAGGAGGCTGTCGAGGCCTATAAAAAAGCGGTCCGTTTGCGACCCGATGACATCGATGCCCGCTTCAATCTGGGGAATATCTACTCCGCCCAGGGAAACTGGGAGGAGGCCATCAGGGAATACCAGGCCGTCTTGAGGCTGAACCCGGCCGACGGCGAGGCGCGGGAAAATCTGGAAAGGGCCAATCGCCGGGGCAAAGGGCCAAAATAGCCGGCGACAACGGTTGGCGCACTCACAGTAAAAATATCTTCACGGAAGGGCGTCCGCCTGTGGGGGAGACTGGCTGACATAAGCCTTTTTGGGGGTTCCCATCACCGAGATGACCTTTCGGGCGGAAAGATCGCGGTTGTCTCTCGCCTCGATGGCGATAAAATTAGCCCCCTCTTCAAGGGGGATGCGGGCAGAAAAGGGCATTATTTTGGCCGGCCGATCAACCGGGTTGGCCTGATAGAATATCTTCTTTCCCCCCGCGTAGATGATCAGGTCCTTTAACGCCCGGTCGTCTTCTGCCTGGCCGGTTAAATCCAAAAACTGGCGGTTGGCCGCCGACATCTGGCTGGTTATCTGAATGTGCGGCAGAACCTGCGCCGTATCCGGGAGGGGAGAAGCCGGCGTTTTTGCACTGCCACCCAGAAAAAATGTCAGTTCATCCTCAAATCCCGCCCGCGTGGCCTTGTCCCTCACCGAAAGCTCCAACTCGGCCTCGGTTTTGGCAAAATCAGCGGGGATCCGGAAGGCCAGCCTGGCCTGACTTTCCGCAGAGGGATCGATCGATGGCAGGATGACCCGGCCCGAGGTCAAAGGGATGAGGCTTTTCTTCTCGGTGTTTTTCAGATTGACCGCCACATCGCTGGCCGGGTTTGGGCTCTCGTTTCTTATGGTCACCATTAACGCGATCGTCTCCCCCTTTTCAACCAGGCCGTTGCCGTTTCCCGACGACCCCTCGGAGCCGTTGTCGAAAAGCCGGTACCGCCAGGTGAAAACCGGCTTCGGTTTTTCCACGAATTGCGTGACGACCGACAACGGAGGGATAACCCCCCTGTTGTCCGAGACAAATTCGATCTTTGCGTCCTCGGCAAACGAAATGATGTCATCAGGAATTTTAAGCGTGACGCGGGCCTCCCGGCTCTCCCCTCCTTTAACCCGCCCGAAGACAAACTCCCTCCCGTCAATCAGCGGATTTTCCGACTTCACGACCCCCACCAGACGCAGGGCGTCGATTTTGCCCTCGTTCTTCGCGGTGACGGTCCAGACCACCTCATCGCCCGCATTGATTGCCGTTGCCGGTTTGTTTGTCGCCTTGTCGAGAAACCGGGACGAAAAACCCAGGGCGGCAGGGGCGGCAGGGCCGCCGGCCGGATGGCCCGAATGGGACTCCGGACCCCCATCGCGGGTAAAATCAATATTTTTCTGCTTGAGCGCCTGCGTGATCAACTGGTCCTGCCCCCCCGCCTCTTTTTCCAAAAGCGGCCGGATCTGCTCCAGCATTTTGTCGCGGTTCACCTCCCCGGTCTGGGCCAGAACTTTAAGCGCCAGCGCCAGGATGAAGTCGTTTTTTTCATCCACCTTGAGGGTGTATTCGGTTTTGTCGGTCTCCTCCTCTTTTTTCGGGCGGTCAAGAAAATGGAAGCTGTAAAAGGGCTTTGTCTGCTGGATGTATTCCGGATTTTCCAGGTGTTCCTCCAGGCTTTTTTCGCCGAACCCTTCCCCCTCCACCACATCAAAGGCCTCCTCTTCGATAATGCTTGGCGCCAAAAGGACATCCGGCGTGATCCCCACCGCCTGAATGGAAATCCGTTTGGGGGTTAAGTACTGGGCCACGGTCAGCTTGAGCGCCGAACCGTCCTTCAGGTTGAACAGCGACTGCACCGAGCCCTTTCCGAAGGTCTGCATTCCCATCACCATCGCCCGGTCGTTTCGCTTGAGGGCTCCGGCCACGATCTCCGAGGCGGAGGCCGAACCGGAATCGACCAGCACCACGAGCGGTTCCGTTGTCGCGTCATTCCCCCTCTGGGCGCGGGTGATTTCCTCATCGGCATTGTTGGGGCCGACGGTAAAAAGGATGTCGCCCGAGTCCAAAAACTTGTCGGCCATGAGAAGCGATTGATCGAGCAGGCCGCCGGGGTTGTTCCGAAGGTCGAGAATGATTCCATCCACCGGCCCCGCCGCTTTGATTTTCTCAAATTCCTTTTCCAGGTCGGCATACGTGTCTTCCTGAAAACTGCGGACCCTCAAAAAGGCGATCCTTTTTTCTCCCGCAGTGAGGGCCTTTCCCCAGACGCTTTCGATGATTATTTTTTCCCGCACCAGCGTCACCTCGAAGGGGTTGTGGTTTTTCCGCTCAAGATGAAGGGTCACCCTGGAACTGACCTTTCCGCGCAGGCGTTCCACCGCCTCGGAGAGCGACATGTTTACGGTGAGGAGGTCGTCGATCTGGATGATTTTATCGTCCGTCTTCAGCCCCGCCCGGATGGCGGGGGTTCCCTCCAGCGGGGCGATGACGGTCAGCTCATCGTCCTTGATGCCGACAACAATGCCGATGCCGCCGTATTCCCCCTCGGTCTGCGTCTTGAATTCGTCAAAGACCTCCGGTGTCAAAAGGTTCGAATGGGGGTCGAGCGTTTCGAGCATGCCGTTGATGAAGGCGTATTCCTCCTCATCGACGGTGACCTTTCCCCGGTAATTTTTCTGGAGAAAGGAAAAAGTTTCCGCGGCGGGGGGGAGGATGTCAAAGAGCTTGTGAACAACCGGGATGGGGATTTCGGTTTTTTCCCTGCCGATGGAAACGGCAAACAATCCGACGCCGGTTTCGGGAAATTCAACCAGCATTTCCGGAATTTTTTTGGAGAGGGTAAAAAGCCCCTCGCGGAGCATTTTATCGGGGTGAATCCGGCGGGGGTCGTAATAGTTCTGCTGAATCAGATAGACGGCGCGGGTGATTTTTTTGATCTGGTCGAGGTTTTTATTTTCGCCGCCGGGGCCGACAATAGAAATGAATGAAGAGCCTTTGCCCGAAACAATCAACAGGGCAAAAAGCGCCGCCGCAATAATCGATATTTTTCGTGGTGTCATTGACATCATTCTTTCACTTAGGGTATGATAGCCCCACTATAAACGTTGACTGGCCGGGTCCAACCAGCTAATATTACAAGTCTTTCCAAAAATCGAAAGGAAAATCCGAATGAAAACGATCAAACTTTGGCTATTAAGCGTTATTTTTGTCCTTATTTCAAGCCCCTTTGCGCGGGCGCTCACCGTGAAGCCGCTAAGCCTCGACCAACTCACCCGCATGGCGCCGCGGATTGTGCAGGTGACCTGCGAGGATAAACAGGTGGAACTGGATGAGGCGGAGAGCGGACTTTCGGTCACCTGGTATACCTTTGAAGTGCTTGAATGCCTCAAGGGGGATTGCCCGGAGCACCTCACCATCAAACAGGTCGCCCAAGGGACCGAAAGCTCGGGGAACTCCATGGCCCGCGTCAATTTTGGCCTTCCGGAGTACGAAGTGGGGAAGACATATCTGCTGTTTCTGGCGGGCGACTCGGACAAGACCGGCCTGACGGCGCCCATGGGGGTTTTTCAGGGGCATTTCCCGATGGAAAAAACAGGGGGCAAGTGGACGATTCCCGACCTGCATACCCGCAAAACGCTCTTTAAGAATATGGAGGCAAAACTTCCCGGCAAGGGCGCGATGCTGAAAAAGCTCGGCTCATCCGGTTCATCCGGCGATTACGAGGAATTCAAATCGGTCATCAATGCCATTCTGGAGAAATAACAATGAATACAAATTCCAAATTCCAAATTCCAAATTCCAAACAAATTCCAAATTCCAAATTCAAAAATTCCAAAAATGCCGTTTGGAATTTGGCGCTTGGAATTTGGAATTTCCCGGCCATTATTGTCTTTTTATCGCTTCTTTTTCTGACGCCGGCCGTGGGCCGGGCCGGCGGCCCCTTGTATGTCAACGAGAACGGCGAGGCCTCCACCTGGGAGACCTCCGATTCCAGCCCCATCACCCTAAACCCCGAATCGGGGAGTTGCGCCGCCTTCAGCAATTCAGAAACGATCGACAAGCTCGACGAAAATATCGCGGTCTGGTCGGATATCGGCGGCCTCAACCTTTCCTTTGCCATTGTGGAAGGGGAACTCGGATCGGTTGACGAGGATAATTTCGAAGAATTTGTGGATGTGATCAACGATGGAATCAATCCGGTCATTTTCGACGATACCGGCGAGATCATCTCGGCCTATTTTGGCGCCTGCAACGAGTATGGCACGTTGGGCGGCGCCGGCCCGGACGGTTTTTTGCTCGACGGCAACGGTATTGTCGAATCCATTATCGATGGACAGGCGATTTTTAACTGCCTTTGTGTCGGAGGGTGCACGGTTACGCCTGCTTGCGGCGGTGGTGAAACGGAGTTCACCGAGGACGACCTGGATTTTACCATGACCCACGAGATAGGCCATCTGCTCAATCTGGACCACACCCAGGTGAACGGCGATCTTGCGACAACGGGTGACGGGTGTTCCCTCGATACTGACGGCGACTGCGACGATCTCCCCGCCATGTATCCCATCTCGGAAGACGCCGCCGATCAGATCTCGCTGACGCGGGATGACGAGGTGGCCCTTTTGGCGATGTACGGCGGTTCCAGTCTCAATTCCTTTTGCACGGTGACCGGCAGTCTGACCGATGTGGACGGAAATCCCCTCCGGTGCGCCGATGTGCAGGCGGAAACGGGGGATCCCGCGGATGCCATTGCGTTTGTCTCGGGCGCTTTGGCGGAGGCCGAGGATGACAACCCGGCCGACGGCTACACCGATGGCGAGGGGGAATGTATCTCCGGTTGCGGCGATTTCATCCTCCGCGGCCTCGACCCGGACAAAACGTATACAATTACGGTCAGGCCTATCGATGAGGAATTTATCGCCGGCAGTAGCGTCGGCCCCTGCGCGAATGGGCAGTTGGACATCAACGAGGAGGTGATTGCCGGTAGTGTCAACTGCGGCGCCGGCGAGACGGAAGACCTCGGCACGATTCAGACCACCTCCGAAGGAGGTGTCGTTGAAGGGGACCGCGACGATGATGATGATGATAGCGTGTCGTCGGCGTTCGGGTGCAGTATGGGCGCGGTGGATTCTTCTCCTTTGCCGCTGATTGGGATCATTATCCTGGCGTTTGCGGTGATGGTACCATGGCGCCTGCGAAAAACCCCGTGATGGCGCAAAATTTCAAATTTCAAATTCCAAATTCCAAACAAATTTCAAAAAACAAATTTCAATGTTCAAAACATTCCGTCATTATCTTACTATCTTTTTTTCTACTGACGCCAACTGTCGGCCGGGCGGGCGGCCCCTTTCTGGTGAACACAGAGGGGGTTCCCGCCGCCTGGGATAATTCCGCGGCGATTGCCTATCACCCCGAATCGGGATCGTGCGGTTCGTTTGACAACGGCGCGATGCTGACAAAGATCGGGGAAAATCTTTCGCAATGGTCCGGCATCACAGACATTACCCTTTCGTTTGACCCCGAAACGGGAATCATCGGTTCAATTGATAATTCGAATTACTCCTCTCTTTTTACCGCCTCATCCGACTGCGGCGATGATGGGGATGACCTCACCCCGGTCGTCTTTGACGACGACGGAACCATTACGGACGACATCTTCGGGGCCGGGAACCGTTTTTCCGTCCTTGGTTTCGCGGGCCCCGCCATTTTCAACGACGACTGCTCCGAAATCCTGGAAGGGCAGGCCTTTTTCAACTGCCGGTGCCAGACGGGAAGCCCTTCCGGCTCGTGCCCCGGCGGGGTTGTCTTTACGGAGGACGATCTGAATTTCACCATCATGCACGAATTCGGCCACCTTTTGGGGCTGGATCACACGCAGGTCAACCAGTCGATTGGGGAGGGGAGTTGCAACACCGACACGGAAGGGGATTGCGACGCCCTTCCTGCCATGTACCCGCAGTCGGTGGATGCCCCCGACCAGATCACCCCGCAGAGGGATGATGAAGTGGCCGCTTTGACGCTGTACGGTGGATCGGCCTTCGCCTCAAGTTTTTGCACCGTCACCGGGACGCTCGAGGATGCCAATGGCGACCCGCTCCGGTGCGCCGATATTCAGGCGGAAACCGGTACCCCCGCCGATACCATTGCCGTCGTCTCGGGGGCCTTCTCGCCGCAGAGAGACTCAAACGGCGACGGCGACACGCAAGACGACGGCGAATGTTTTTCGAACTGTGGCGATTTTATTCTCCGCGGCCTCGACCCTTCCAAAAGCTACACCATCACCGTCAAGCCGATCGATTCGCAATGGAGGGGGGGTTCCGGGATCAACCCCTGCAATTCGGCGCAACTCGATTATGTGGAGGAGGAGGAAATCGACGAAGTGACCGCGGGGGATTGTGTGGGAGGATCGACACGGGCCCTCGAAGCGGTGGCGACCATCTCCTGTCCCGACGAGGACGGTTGCGTCGGAAGCGATGAGGGAGGAGGGGGTTGCGGCTGTTCGATCCCTTCATCCGGTGAAAAAGAAAATTTGATGTTTTTTTTGATGATAGCTGGTATTCTATATGTCCGGTGCGCCCTGCTAAAGAGAAAGAAAAATTCATCCTCGGCCTGATCGGTCCTCTTTTCTTTTTAATTCTTTTTTCCTCACCCGTTTTCGCCGGTGGGCCGCTTGCTGTGAACGAGGAAGGGGTGGCCGCCGCCTGGGACAATTCGGGGGATGTGGAACTCAACCCCGAATCGGGCGCATGCGCCACCTTCACGAATGCCCAGATGCTGACCCTACTCTCGGACAATCTGGAAAACTGGAGTTCCATCGAAAAAATTCAGTTCTCCTTCGATCTGGAGACAGGCGCCATCGGATCGGTGGACGGTTCCAACTACACCGATTTTATTGTCTTGTTTGACGGAGACACGGGGGAGACCGACAGCCTCAATCCGGTCATCTTCGACGATGACGGGGAGATTGTGGAGGATGTCTTCGGAAGCGCCAACAAACTTTATGTCCTCGGGTTTGCGGGGGCCGACGCCTTTAACGACGACGGCTCGGAGATTGTTGACGGTCAGGCCCTTTTCAACTGCTTTTGCCTGGCCGACAATCCCAACGATACCGACGACGAGTGCGCCGATGCCGCGGTGGAGTTTACCGAGGACGATCTCGATTTCACCATGGTTCACGAAATCGGCCACATGATCGGCTTCGACCACACGCAGGTCAACCAGGATCTGGCCGAATCGGGATGCGATACGGACAGCGATGGCGACTGCGATGCCCTTCCCACCATGTTCCCGGTTGCCTACGACTCCCCCGACCAGATCACCCCCTCCCGCGACGACGAGGTGGCCGCGCTGACGCTCTACGGTGTGACGACATGGGAAGATGAACTCTGCGCCGTCACCGGCGTTCTTCAGGATACCGACGGCAATGATCTGCGGTGCGCCGATGTGCAGGCCGAGACGGTGGATGAGGCCGACGCGATCGCCGTCGTCTCCGGCGCCTTTGCCGCCGCGGAGGATACCGATGGCGACAGCTATACCGACGGCGATGGGGAATGTCTGTCCGATTGCGGCGCCTTTACGTTGCGGGGTCTCGATCCGGCCAAGGACTACACCATTACCGTCAGGCCGATTGACTCCTCGTGGGTTGGCGGCAGTAGCGTCGGTCCCTGCGGGTCGGGGCAGTTGACCGGCATTGAGGAGGAAGAAATCGGCACCGTCACCGACTGCACGGCGGGAAGCACAACCGACCTCGGAACCATTTCCACCGAATCGTCGGGGGGGACCTCCTCCGGCGGCGATGGTGACGACAGTTCCGGCTCCTCTACCACCTGCGGTGACGGCGGGAATTTCGACAATTGCGAGGAGCTGATCGGTTGCAGTCTGGAGCGGGCTCGGGGGTCTGGGGTGTTGGGCCAGTGGGTACTCATCTTGATCTTGCTGAATCTTGCCGGCTTGCTCTTTCTGAAAGTTCAAATGTCAAAGTTCAAATGTCAAAAGAAACTCAAAAAAGACAATGTCAAATGAACTCATTGTCTTTTGTATTTTTGGAATTTTTTTGAAATTTGGACTTTGACATTTGACATTCCCCGACAGTCGGGTAAACCTTTCTCTCCATGCGCGCCTCCCAATTTTTCATGCCCACGCTCCGCGAGGTGCCCGCCGAGGCGGAAGTCATAAGCCACAAGCTCCTGCTCCGCGGCGGCTTTATCCGCAAACTGGCCTCCGGTATCTACAACTATCTCCCTTTGGGTCTACGGGTCATACAAAAAATCGAAAAAATCGTTCGTGAAGAGATGAACTCTGTCGGCGCGCAGGAGGTGCTTTTGCCGGTGGTCCTTCCGGCGGAGCTCTGGAAAGAGACAGGGCGGTGGGATGTTTACGGCAAGGAGCTCCTGCGGGTCAAAGACCGGAACGACCGCGATTTTTGCCTCGGCCCCACGCACGAGGAGGTGATTACCGACATGGTCCGCAGGGAAATCCGGTCGTACCGCCAGCTTCCGTTGAGCCTGTATCAGATTCAGACAAAATTCCGCGACGAGATAAGGCCGCGCTTTGGCCTGATGCGCGGGCGCGAGTTTATCATGAAGGACTGCTACTCGTTCGACTTGAATGAAGAAGAGGCCAAAAAGAGCTATCAGCGGTACTATGAGGCCTATCGGAAAATTTTCGGGCGTTCCGGATTGAAATTCCGCGCCGTGGAGGCCGGCACCGGCGTCATCGGCGGGACCCTTTCACATGAGTTTCAGGTCCTGGCCTCCTCCGGAGAAGACGCCGTTTTTTCGTGCGACAAGTGCGACTACGCCGCCAATATCGAAAAAGCGGAGGCCAAAGAGGGCGAAAAATGCCCCCGGTGTTCCAAAGGGGTCATGGAGGCCCACCGCGGTATTGAAGTCGGGCAGGTGTTTTACCTCGGCACAAAATACTCCAAGGCGCTCAAGGCGATTTATCTCGACGAAAAAGGGGCGGAGCAATTGATCGTCATGGGATGCTACGGCATCGGCATCGGCCGGACGGCGTCTGCGGCGATCGAGCAGAACCATGACGAAAAGGGAATCATCTGGCCGCCGGCCCTCGCCCCTTATGCCGTTGACATCGTCTCTTTGTCTTCCGATGTGAAGGTCATGGAGGCCTCGAAAAAATTTTATGAGGAACTTGGGGCCAAAGGAGTGGATGTTCTCTGGGATGAACGGGACGAACGGGCGGGGGTCAAATTGAACGACGCCGATCTCATCGGCATTCCGTACCAGCTTGTCATTGGTCCCCGTGGTCTGGAAAAAAACGAGGTGGAAATCAAGGAACGCCGGACCGGAAAGAAGGAAGTCGTGCCGGTGGATCAGGCGATATCGTTGTTAAGTTTTAAACTCCAGGTATAATAAATTCCAATGACCAAATTCCAAATTCCAAACAAAATCCAAATTTCAAAGTTCAAATTTCCAAAACGCATTTGTTTTGGGCATTGGAATTTGTTTTTTTGGAGTTTATTTGGGATTTGAGATTTGGGATTTGGAATTTGCCTTATGCATAACCCCCTCATCATTGCCCTCGACACCTCGTCTTCCCTCAAGGCGCTCAATCTGGTTCATAAGCTCAAGGTGACGGGATGCGCCTTCAAGGTCGGTTTTGAACTGTTTACTTCGTTTGGCCGGCGTGTTGTGGAGCGGATTGTCAACCAGGAGGTCCGGGTTTTTCTCGACCTGAAATTTCACGATATTCCAAATACCGTTGCCCGCTCTGCCGAGACAGCGACAAAAATGGGGATCTGGATGTTTGATGTTCATGCCTCCGGCGGTTCCGAAATGATGAGGCGGGCCAAAGAGGCATCTCTGGAAACAGCCGAAAAAAAGCATATGGCCCCGCCTCTGGCGGTCGGCGTCACGGTGTTGACAAGTTTCGAAGATCTTCACGAATTGAATATTCCTCTTTCGGTTGACGATCAGGTTGCCTCCCTCGCCTCTTTGTCACAAAAATCGGGGCTTGATGGCGTGGTTGCCTCCGGCCTGGAAGCGGGGGCGATCCGCAAGAAAGCGGGAAGGAATTTTTGCATCGTGACGCCGGGCATTCGTCTTCCCGATAGTCCATCGGACGACCAGAAAAGGATTCTCGCTCCCGCAGAGGCCCTTCAGAACGGAAGCGATTATCTGGTGATTGGCCGCCCCGTTATCGAGGCCAAGCGTCCTCTAAAAGTCATCGAAAATGTCATGGCGAGTCTACTACCCTGAATCTTTAAATTTAACTTATTATTGTGGGGTACACCCCCCAAAACCCTCTTTTGTTGGCCCATTTTCCGTTCCACGACACATTAATAATTATAAATAAATTCAATAAGTTATGTAATTTAATCTTCATTCAACGCGGGATGGCCGAGTCTTTGCTTCTATTAAGGGGTACAGAGGCAAAGATGAATTTTCAAAGAGACATTCAGTCGGCGGGAAGTGATGGGGCACAGGTTGAGGAATTAACGGTGCAGTTGGAGGCCACCCTCACCAAATCGTCGTTCGGATTCGAATATGCCATTTTGAATCTCAAACAGCCCCTTCCTTTTGCCCATCGCCAGTCCCTTTTGGACCAGATTGACGAGCATAAAAAGGTCTATTTTCGGGCCCGCGAACTGCTGGGACGTCTGAATCCGGAAAAGCTTTGCAAGGTCGAACAAGGGCTCATGGATCAGAAAAATGCCCTTCTCGATTCTTCTCCCGCGATCACCCCGGTTACACTTCATTGAATCACTCCTTTGTTCTTGACATAAAAGCCCTTTTTAAATAAGGTCGGCCGACTTTTTTCCATTACCCGGATTCGGCCGGAGGGCCATTTAAAAATAATTAATAAATTCGGTTGGTTATGTCTGCCACGTAGGGGGAGGTCTTGGGCGATTTTTTTGTTCTTTGAGATTTTGATTTGGAAGGGTGATTAAAAGCAGGGTTTAGGGAATAGGGTTTAGGGAATACGAGAAACCCTAAGCCCTACGCTCTAAACCCTATGCCCTGCAGTTGCTTGCCGACGTAGCTCAGCTGGGGGGTCCCCGCCGAGCGCCACTGGTTCGAGCGAGGTGGGGGCGGAGATGATTGACACCCGGGGGTTTCGATTTTGCCGACGTAGCTCAGCTGGTAGAGCAACTGATTTGTAATCAGTAGGTCGCCGGTTCGACCCCGGCCGTCGGCTCATCAACGGCAGGGTTTAGGGCATAGGGCTTAGGGCGTAGAGAGATTCAGAATTTTTTTATTCCCTAAACTCTAAGCCCTAAACCCTACGCCCTGCAGTTCAGGGGAGGGGTGCCCGAGCGGCCAAAGGGAGCAGACTGTAAATCTGCCGGCTTATGCCTTCGAAGGTTCGAATCCTTCCCCCTCCACAATCCCGACTATGTCGGGATGGTTGATCGTTGATGGGTGATAGTCGATAGAGGTTTTTTCCTCCATCAACCATCGACAATCAACCAGCAACAAGCCGCCGGAGGCGGATTCTGCGGGAGTAGCTCAGTTGGTAGAGCATCAGCCTTCCAAGCTGAGGGTCGCGAGTTCGAGCCTCGTCTCCCGCTCAAGGGAGTTGGAATTTGCCGATGTAGCTCAGTTGGTAGAGCAACTCCATGGTAAGGAGTAGGTCACCGGTTCGATTCCGGTCATCGGCTCAAGGGAGATTGCTTAGGCAGAGACTAGAGATGGAGTTGCTCTACCGTCTCGCGCATGCGAGACGCTTTA
>JACPFC010000036.1 GCA_016183175.1 Deltaproteobacteria bacterium | reverse complement strand
TTTTTGAGCGCCTTTTTGGTGGCCGGGATCGGCCCCAAAAGCATGATGACCGGCTCCGAGCCGCTATTGGCCATAGCGACCACTTTTGCGCGGGGTTTGAGACCCAGTTCGCGACATCTCTCTTTCGAGGCAAACAAGACGCCCGCAGAGCCGTCCACAATCCCGCTGGAGTTGCCGGCATGAATCACGCCGTCGGCCTTGAATACGGTTTTAAGCCCCGCCAGAGTCTCCACGGTTGTTGTCGGGCGCATGTGCTCGTCTTTTTCGAACATAAATTCTTTCCCGTCGGGCATTTTTGCCTTTACCGGGATGATACTTTTCTTAAAACGTCCTTCACTCCACGCTTGGCCGGCGAATTGCTGGGAGCGAACCGCAAATTCGTCGAGCTGACGGCGCGATAATTTGTATTTTTCCGAAATCATCTCGGCGGAAATCCCCTGGGGAACCAGATTGGGATAATTCTTCGAGAGAAGGGATTCCCCCTGAAAAAAATCAATTTCCATCGGGACACGAGTCATATGTTCCACGCCGCCGCCGATGACCAGATCCTCCTGTCCCGCCATAATCGATGCGGTGGCAAAATTGCAGGCGGTCAAGCCGGAGGCGCAGAAACGGTTGAGGGTCACGCCGGCGACCGATTCGGAAATTTTGGCCGCCAAGACCGCACTGCGGGCGATGTCGTTGTCCTGTTCCTTTCTCTGCGAGACACAGCCGTAGATAACATCATCGATCTGGTCGGGATTCAGGCGGTTGCGGGAAACCAGCGCCGTTAAAGGGTATGTGGCGAGATCGATGGCATGGACGAGCGAGAGGCTACCGTTTCTTTTGCCGCGCGGTGTTCGAACCGCGTCGATGATATAGGCATCCGGCATGATATTATTTTTCCTTTCTTTTCAGTTCCTCGGCGATCACCTTCCGCAAAATTTCGCGGTCGCGCCAGGCGCGAAGCTCGCGGCCGTTGACAAAAACGGCGGGGGTCCCGTGGACGTCCAGCTTGTTCCCCAGCTCGATGTCCTCCTTCACCGTTGCGTCGATCCCGGCCGAATCAATACACTGGGAAAAGGCCTCGCGGTTCATGCCGAGCGATTCGGCTTGCCCAAGGAGGGTGTCTCTTGAAATTGTTTTTTGATTTTTGAAGGTCAGATCGTGATAGGCCCAAAATTTCCCCTCGCGGTCGGCGCAAAGGGAGGCCTTTGCCGCCAGACAGCTGTTCGGATGCATCGCGCGGGTCATATATTTGTTGCACGAAATATCGAGCGGATAATTGACATAATAAAACGCGACGTCGTTTCTATATTCGGCCAGATTGGGCTTGATGTTGAAGGCGGCGACCCGGCAGAAGGGGCATTGAAAATCGGAAAATTCCAGAATCGTCACCGGCGCCCCAGGCGTTCCCCACATCGGCCGCGAACCGGCCTCGACAGGAGTCGGCATCTGGGCAAAAAAGATTTTCAGGAATCGTTCGCGGTCGACAGGCTTGACATCCCCCCCCATCGCCTTTCCCACGTTAAAAAACACAAAAATGCCGAGGAAGTAGATGACGGCGACAAAGCCTAAATGTTTCATGATCGATTGAGGAAGCCTCCCCTTAAGGATATCCCGCCAGCCCATGCCGATTGCGGGAGGGAGGAGGATAAAGATCAGCAAGACGGCGATATCCATGCCGAGACAGAGAAGGCAGAGGATTTTCAGCTTAAAAAGCAAAAGATAGGCCATGTAAAAACTGAAAACAAGGGCGCCGGCCGAAAGATAAAAACAGAGTCGCAATCCATCCTTTTTCGGAGCCCCCGATCGAAAACCCAAAAGGGCATAGGAAAGAATAACCAGATAGTATAAAAAACCGAGCCCCGAAACGGGAAGTCCGAAAAGGGAGGAGTAAGAACTGGCATTGACGGTATCGCAGTCGATCCATTCGTTGACGGTGCAAAAGCTCTTTTCTTCAAAACCGTGATCGAGGAGCTTGTAGTGTTGAATGGTCAAAAAAAGGGCCATCATGCCGCCAAGAAGACAAAAGACAACAATCAGTTTAAGAGGGAGTTTATTCATGGGAGGCAAATATTGCACAGAAAAAGGGCGGAATGAAGCAAAAAAACCCCCATCCGCCGCAGGCGGACGGGGGCGCTCAAAACAGAACAGTGCAAACAGCCCGTATTATCGCGGGCCTGAAATTACTGGCCGGGCGCCGCAGGCTGTTCAGCCGGGGCCGGTGCCGCTTCGGGAGCGGGAGCCGCTTCAGGAGCAGGGGCCGCTTCGGGCATGGGGGCCATGGGAGCCTCGGCGGGAGCAGGAGGAGGGGCCTCCGCCGGCGCCTCGCTGGCGCCTTGCGGTTTGCACGCGGAAACAAGCGATGCGGTTAAAATGACGGCGACCAAGGAAAGCAGTTTGTTCATTTTGATTCTCCTTAAAAGGGTATAGATAATGGGAATGCCAAAAACGGGGCGTACGCTAATTATTTTTGAAAAATATTGCAAGAATTAAATCACAACCCTTCACAATACTCCCAGCACCTCATCCACATGCCCATCGACCTTCACCTGCGGGAAGATTTTTTTGATCCTTCCATTCCCGTCAATAATAAAGGTGGTCCGGACGATCCCCATGAATTCCTTCCCCATGAACTTTTTCATCTGATAAACGCCGTATTTTTGGGCCACCTCTTTGGCGTTGTCCACCAGAAGGTCGAATTCGAGGCCATGTTTCTTGATAAACTGCTGGTGCTTCTTTTCGTCATCGAAACTGACCCCCAGAACAACCGCCCCCTTTTTCCGTATGGCCGCGAGATTCGCGTTAAAATCGCACGCCTCGGTGGTGCAACCGGGGGTCAAGTCTTTGGGATAAAAATAAAGGACCACCTGCCTGCCGGCGCAGTCCTTGAGCGAAACTGTTTTTCCATTCTGATTTTTCAGTGAAAAATCAGGCGCTTTATCATTTTCTTTTAAAGTCATAGTTTAGCCTCCTTTAGTAGCCCATTTTTGAGCCATCCCGACAGTTTTTTGGCCGCCGTCGGAACGGCTTGTTCAAAACCGCAAGTCCCGGCGAGGGCCTCACAGATATCCCCAAACGGTTTGCCCTTCTGAATCATCATCAGGAGGGAATATTCTTCGTCATCCACGATTCGCGTGTAAACGGTCAGGTCAAACCGCCAAATCCGCAATTTTTCACTTTTTGGTTTTGCCTCCTTTGCTTCAGAGACAGGCCTGTTGTGGAGGGTCCCCACCGGCCAGCCCGACTCCATGAGATGAAAGGAGTCGACAAACTTGAAAGTGAGGTGCGGCCATTGATCCGGGGCAAAGGCCTTGAGATCATCCACCGACAGGGTTTTTGAATCGGGGGCGTCAAACGATTCGATGATCAGCCATTCCAGCCGGGCCAGATCGGGCAAAAAAGGATATTTACCGCTCAACGGATGCGTCCCCAAAAAGTCTGGCAGTTTTTTCCCCACATCGCGGAGGGTGTATGAAGTGGAGGGGTGTTTGATTAAATAATCGGTGATCAGATTGTGGAAACGATCTTCCCCGATGATTTTCAAGACCGCCGGAAAGTCCTCCTTCAAGCTGTCGCGGATGCGGTAACATGTCGGCGTAGATATCGAGGCGTTCGGCAGGTGACAGGGGGGCGCTCGGGCGGATCGGCAGATGAGTGTCCGGATGCTCCTCGAGCGCCTTTTGAACCCCTTCAGGCGCCGTGATGAAGTTCCAGAGGAGTTCCTCTGTTTTTTGCAAATTTTGGGTCTGTTTGTTCATAAACATTCGAAAAAATCTGTTTTGCCTTTTCCACCTCAGCCATCAATTCCTCAAACGGCGGAATATGATCGTCCCGTTCAAGCAGGGTCGAAACCGGTCCGAAAAGCCTCAATGCCTCGGCGTAAAGGTCCCATACTTCGGGTGCTACCGGATGGTCATGCGTGTCAAGCAGGTGAGTTTTTTTTCTGCTATGGCCGGCCAGGTGAAACTGGACGGCCCGGTCCTTGGGAATGGCGCGAAGATAAGTCATCGGATCGAAGCCGTGATTTTTGGCGCTGACATAGAT
>JACPFC010000035.1 GCA_016183175.1 Deltaproteobacteria bacterium | reverse complement strand
TTTTGTAATTTGATCATACCCATGAACATTTTACAAGTAAATTGTTCAGCCCTAGGAACGTTTTACCATATTCGGGTTTGCGTCACCTGTTCGTCGTTGAACGTAAAAGGCTTTCCTTCAGCAAAGCGGAAATTTTTTTGAACGTCGGCGTGCCGGACTTCGCCATCAACTGGAAAAGGAGCGTTTCGGTGTTGGTGACAACAGCCCCCGCCTGACGGGCAAGGTCGAGGCCATTTTGATAATAGAATTTCTCCCGCGAGATGACGGCATCGCTCACAACAAAAGGTTGATATTTTTGTTTGAGCAGGCCCAGCGCCGTCAGATAGATACAGACATGCGTCTCCATGCCGGTGACGATGATGTTTTTTCGCCTGAAGATTTTTAGTTTTTTGTTGAACCCCGCATCCTCGCAACAACCGAAGGCCAGCTTGGACAGAGAATCATACTTTTTTCCCGCGAGAATTTTTTTGATCGGCTCGATGGTGGGGCCCAAGCCTTCCGGGTACTGCTCGGTGAGAAAAATCGGAATTTTCAATTCATCCGCCAGCGTCGCCAGCAGATTGATCTGCGTGCAGACCCTGGCAAGCACCGCCTGATCCATCGCGCGGGAGAGTTTTTCCTGGATGTCGATGATGAGGAGAAGAGAGTTTTTGGGTGTCGGATTTACCATAACACTTCGACGTGAAATTTCTTGATGCCCCGATCGGTGGTTACAATCGGAAAATTCATCCTTTTGGCGTAACCCACAATCAACCGGTCTGCGGGGTCCTGGTGCCGCCAATTGAGATTGATCGCATCGAACCACTCAGGACAACCGATATCGACAATTTGAATCTCCGGAATTTCACGATAGGAACGATAAAGCTCTTCTCCCGTGAGATTGATATCCAGCCTCTTTTTTTTCAGCTTAAGGGCGATTTCGGCAAAAGAAACGGAAAGGACAACAGCTCCTTTTTCAATGCGTTGCCGGACAGAATCGGAGACGGATGGCCGGATCTTACAAAGTTCAATCAGACAGCAGGTGTCGAGGACTACCATTTGTTTAAGGCCGGTAAAATTGGACTGTTGATGCCGCCTTTCGCTTTGACGGTGGTAATCAGGCCCCGCAGATCACTAACCATCTTTCGTCTAAGCGGAATGACTTTCAGGCAGGGATTATTCCGATCGGTAATAACCAATTCCTCGCCTGTCTGTTCAACCCGTTTCAGGTACCTGCTGGTATGCAGGGTAAACTGCCGTTTGCCGACTTGTTTCATACCTGACTGCATTCTAAATGAACCAACATAATGTGTCAACATCATGTTGGTTCATGAGATTTCATCAACCAGAACAATCATCTTGTGCGATTTCCGACCTATTCCTCTATTGGATCTATGATGTAATTCGTTCTCCGGAAACGGAGATACCGCACGCCAAACGGCGGAATCCGGAAATGGACCGTGCCGTTCTCGATCCGGGGAGGATCCGCGGGAAGATCCCGAAAATTGGGCAACTCCGCAAGCGGCCGCGCGGTTTCGTCGACCTGATAGGCCTCATCGAGTACCCATTGACCGAGAGGGAGATTTTGAACGTTCAGGTCAACACTTGCAGGTGCATTGTCATAGTTGGCCGCCAACAACAAAATTGACTCACCCGGCATATCCCTTCCCAGCATCAACTGGAAGGCCCGGCTCCCGGAGGGGATCGGCAAAACCTCAACATCATCGGCAACAAACTGATTCACGAGATGGAAGGCGGTTCCGGAGGGGGTCATGTATTTATCTTCGTAATACGGTTCGGTCCACCAGTTGGAATCGCCGGCAAAGGCGGGCGACCAGAATCCATCATCGAAAGGCCCATTTTCATCCGGGGGGATATAGTCCGTAAGCGCAAAGGCCGAATAGAACGCCGCCCCTTTGAGTTCTTCACCTTCATCCACCATACGAGCGAGCTGGATCAACTGATTCACAAAGAGCGCCGCTCCCGATGAAGCCTGCTCGCCAAATTCCGTTCCAAATCGGGTAAAGTTTCCTCCGATCGGGTCCAGACGGATGTCGGCGGAGGTCAGCCCCTCTATCCCTTCAGCCTCAAAATCGGCCAACAGGATATCGACCTGAAGTTTCGTATCGAATTCCTCAAAATCGTATTGCGGGGGATTCTGGAGTTCATCCCACCGGTTCCAATAGTAATGTTCGGAGGAGATAAAATTGACATAATCCCGCCAGGAATTCGGCCGGACGCCGCCACAAAACCAGGGAAGGGGATCGCCGACGGCGCATTCCTCGACAAGTTTGACAAACCAGGCGGATGCCAGAATGGTCTTTTCGTTTCCGTCTTCGTCAAGGATCGGTTGTTCGTCCTCGTCGGTTTCGACGATGGGGCCAAGGAGAAGCGCGGTGTAAGGTCCGCCGATTTCCGGTTCGGGGAGACCGAGTTCTTCCGCCGCCTCCCGAATCGCCTGCGCCGTGACCAGATA
>JACPFC010000034.1 GCA_016183175.1 Deltaproteobacteria bacterium | reverse complement strand
AGAACGATGAATTCCACCATCCCGATGCCGAACCAAGCAAGGTAGAGCTTATCGGGCCAGGGGTGAAAGGGATAGGCAAGCAGGAAATGGCCCCCCCAGTAGAGAAAACCGATCAAGAATCCGTACCGGATCCCCTGCCCTTTGGGGCATTTCCCTTTTTCGAAGCCTTTGTTGAAGATGAAGAGAAAGAGAAACGAAAAAACAAAATAGCCGACATACGCCACAGGGCGCTTGGCCATTATTTGGTCCATCGGCCGCCAGAGGTTCATCGTCGCCTCGTAGGTTTTTCCAAGAACCAGATGATGAAACACCATGTCCATGCCCAAGTAGGCCGCGCATCGGCCGCCAGAGGTTCATCGTCGCCTCGTAGGTTTTTCCAAGAACCAGATGATGAAACACCATGTCCATGCCCAAGTAGGCCGCGGTGACAAGAATCAGCGCGATCAAAAACCGTTTCTTGCCGAAGTTGCATTGTTGTTCCATAAAATTTTCCTCCCTGCCCGATGGTACGCAAGCCGGGGTGATTTGCAATGGAATTGTCTAAGACCGAAAAAGATTTCTTTCATGCCGGCTCGAATGGAGCTATCATATGGTCATGCCCTTCTTCAGGCTCTTCCTCCCTGCAACAGGTGGGATAGTACTTGGGTTAATCGCCTTGGCAGGTTCAGGATGTGGCTCCGGAGCCGGGTCGGGGTCGGGGGCTGTCGCCACGGGAAATCCATGTACCGGCGATGACGATTGTGTAAGTGACGCGTGTATCGGGGATATCTGCGTTGAATGTGTTGTCGACTCAAATTGCTCCACGAATATCTGTGACGCGGGGCGCTGTGTGGAATGTCTGACCGATTCCGATTGCTCCGAGGGTGTATGTGCGGAGGATGGATCGTGCGCAACCACCTCCTGCACCGCTGATTCTGATTGTCCCGAGGGCCAAGTCTGTAGCGTAACCTTTTCCGAAGAGAGCGCGGCCAACCTCTGTGTCGATAGCGTCAGTTGCGATTTTGATGCAGGGACCGGCTGTCCCAATGGTCTCACCTGCCAAGTCGATAATATCTGTCGATGATCGGGGAAAGAGCCGTTCACGAAAACCGGCATGCACGGTAAACCTCCACGGGGGAACCGTCAGCCACCAGGACACTGCTTAGCGTCCACTTTTTTTCGCATACCAATAAGGGAGTAAGACAATCGAGATGGCAAAGCAGAGGGGAAAAACGGCGATGCGGAAGGGACAGTTTCGTTTTTTGAAATTCTCGTGCATGCGGTCGAGGTTTTCAAATAAGCAATTCATGCGTGGCCCCTATGCCGCGTTGGTTTTCGCGGCGAGTGTTATACGACGGTAGTCCTGCAGACTGGTTACATCCATTTCCCGCTTGGAAAGTTCCCCGATCCCCTCGGTGGCGGCGCGGGCGGCGGCCACCGTCGTAAAATACGGCACCCCTTCGATGAGGGCGGTTCGGCGGATGGAATAGGAATCGATGGCGGTCTTTTTTCCTTCGTGCGTGTTGATGAGCATTGCCACCTCTTTGGCCTCAAGGCGATCCACAATATGCGGCGATCCTTCGTGGACTTTATTGACGACCTCCACCGGAATCTCCCGCTCCTTCAAAAACGAGGCGGTGCCTCTGGTGGCCAGAATGGAAAAACCGAGATCAACCAGTTTTTTGGCCACCGGTGCGATATCGGCCTTGTCGCGGTCGCGGACACTGACAAAGGCGGCGCCCTTTTTGGGAAGGATGGTTCCGGCGGCGGTCTGCGATTTGGCGAAAGCCATGCCGAACTGCGGGTCGATCCCCATCACCTCGCCGGTCGATTTCATTTCGGGTCCAAGCAGGGTATCCACGCCGGGAAATTTGGCGAACGGAAAGACCGCCTCTTTCACCGACCGATACGGCGGCGTCACCTCTTTTTCGAAACCGAGTTCTTTCAGCGTTTTGCCGATCATGATTTTCGCGGCGATTTTGGCCAGAGGGATGCCGATCGCCTTCGAGACAAACGGAACTGTCCGCGAGGCGCGCGGGTTGACCTCCAGGACATAGACTTTTCCCTCTTTGACGGCATACTGGACATTCATCAACCCTTTCACACGAAGCTCTAAGGCCATCAATTTGGTCTGCCGCGTGATTTCGTCGATGACATCGGCTGACAGCGAATGGGGCGGAATACAGCAAGCCGAATCGCCCGAATGGACGCCGGCATGTTCTATATGTTCCATGATGCCGCCGATCACTACCTGCTTTCCATCGCACAAGGCATCGACATCCACCTCGATAGCCCCTTCCAGATACCGGTCGATCAAGACAGGACGGTCCTCCGAGGCCTGAACCGCCGTTTCCATATAATGACGGAGATATTTTTCATCGTAAACAATCTCCATAGCGCGACCGCCGAGGACGTAGGAGGGACGGGCGAGAATGGGGTAACCGATCCGCCGAGCGATCGTGATCGCTTCATCATGCGATTTGGCAATGCCGTTTTCCGGCTGTCGGATGTTGAGCCGCCGCAACAACCCGGCAAACCGCTCGCGGTCTTCGGCGATGTCGATGGAATCAGGGGAGGTCCCAAGAATATTTGCGCCCCATTTTTCCAGCGGGACGGCGAGTTTAAGAGGCGTCTGACCGCCGAACTGCACAATAACCCCATCCGGTTTTTCTTCCTGCAGAATGCGGATGACATCCTCTTTGGTGAGCGGCTCGAAATAGAGGCGATCGGAGGTATCGTAGTCGGTGGAGACCGTTTCGGGGTTGCAGTTGACCATGATCGTTTCCACCCCCTCTTCCGCGAGGGCAAAACTGGCGTGACAACAGCAATAGTCGAACTCGATCCCCTGCCCGATTCGGTTCGGCCCGCCGCCAAGGATGACAACTTTTCTCTTCTTGGTCGGGTTGGCCTCGTTCTCCTGTTCATAGGTTGAGTAGAGATACGGGGTGTAGGCCTCGAACTCGGCGGCGCAGGTATCCACGCGTTTGTAGACGGGGACGATCCCGTTTTTTTCGCGCAGTTCGCGGACGGCATCCTCGGTGGAACCGGTTAATTGCGCGATGCGACGATCTGAAAAACCGAATTGTTTGGCTCTTCGCAGGGGCGCGATTAATCGCGCCCCTACAGGACGGGCCCGACGAATTTCCTTCTCAAGATCCACAATCTGCTCAATCTGCTTTAAAAACCAGGGATCAATCGCCGATTCTTTGTAGATCTGATTGATCGTCATTCTCTCCCGAAAGGCCTGAGCCACCCACCACAAACGATCGGCCCGAGGCACCCGGAGGTGTTCGCGTAATTTTTTCCCCCCTTTGGCGGCCGCCCCCGGCGGGCCGCCCCGGCTTGGCGGCTCGAAACCGTAACTGCCGATCTCCAGCGACCGAATCGCCTTCTGCAGAGATTCCTTGAAGGTCCGCCCGATCGCCATCGCCTCCCCCACCGATTTCATCTGCACGGTGAGGCGATCATCCGCCTGAGGAAATTTTTCGAAGGTGAACCGCGGCACCTTTGTCACGACATAGTCGATGGTCGGCTCGAACGAGGCGGGGGTATATTTCGTGATGTCGTTCTGAATTTCATCGAGCGTGTAGCCAACGGCCAGCTTGGTGGCGAATTTGGCGATGGGAAATCCGGTGGCCTTGGAGGCGAGCGCCGAACTCCGCGAAACGCGCGGGTTCATTTCGATGACGATCATCTCGCCGTTTTTCGGGTTGACGGCAAACTGGATGTTCGAGCCTCCGGTATCCACTCCAATCTCGCGGATGATGGCAATCGCCGCGTTTCGCATGAGCTGATATTCCTTGTCGGTAAGCGTCTGTGCCGGAGCGACGGTGATGCTGTCGCCGGTGTGAATGCCCATCGGATCGAAGTTTTCGATGGAGCAGACAATCACCACATTGTCTTTTCGGTCGCGCATCACCTCAAGCTCGAACTCCTTCCAGCCAAGCACCGATTGTTCGACGAGAATCTGCGAAACGGGAGAACAATCGAGTCCCCAATCGACATATTCTTTGTATTCCTTCATGTCCCTGGCAATGTTTCCGCCGGAACCGCCAAGGGTGAAGGCGGGACGGATGATCGCCGGGAAACCGATTTTTTTGATCACCGCAAGGGCCTCTTTCATATTCGTCGCAACGGCACTGCGCGGGACTTTGAGGCCGATTGACTGCATCGCCTTTTTGAACAACTCGCGGTCTTCGGCCTTCTCGATGGCGGGGAGTTTTGCGCCGATCAGTTCGACATTATATTTTCCGAGCATCCCGTTTTTGGCCAAGGCCACCGCCGTGTTGAGCGCCGTCTGCCCTCCCAGCGTCGGCAGGAGGGCATCCGGCCTTTCTTTTTCGATGATTTTGGCGACAACCTCCGGCGTGATTGGTTCGATATAGGTGGCATCCGCCAGTTCCGGATCGGTCATGATGGTGGCGGGATTGGAATTGACGAGGATAACGGCGTATCCCTCCTCTTTGAGCGCCTTGACCCCCTGGGTTCCGGAATAATCGAACTCACAGGCCTGACCGATCACAATCGGGCCGGCGCCGATGATCATGATTTTTTTGATGTCGGTTCGTTTGGGCATAGTGATGAAATCCCCCCTGTCCCCCCTTCTACGAAGTGGGGGACCCGTTAATCCCCCCCTTTGAAAAAGGGGGGTTGGGGGGATTTTAGCTCTGCTTCATCATTTCAATAAATCTTCCAAACAAATAATGCGAATCATGCGGCCCGGGCGAGGCCTCGGGGTGATATTGGACGCTGAAGGCCGGCAGTTTCCTGTGCCTTAGACCCTCGACGGTCTTGTCGTTTAAGTTGATATGCGTCACCTCGACACCGGGAGGAAGGCTTTCGGGATCAACGGCAAAACCGTGGTTCTGCGCGGTGATCTCCACTTTTTGGGTTGAAAGGTCCATCACCGGCTGGTTGCCGCCGTGATGGCCGAATTTGAGCTTGAAGGTTTTTCCTCCCAGCGCCAGCCCCATGATCTGGTGCCCCAGACAGATGCCGAACAGCGGTTTTTTTCCCAAAATCTTTTTCACATTCTCGACGGCGTAGGCGCAGACCGCCGGATCGCCGGGGCCATTGGACAGAAAAACCCCGTCGGGATTTTCGGCCAAAATTTTCTCGGCCGGATAGTCGCCCGGCACAACCTTCACCTTGCACCCGGAATCGGCCAGCATGCGGAGGATGTTTTGCTTAATGCCGAAGTCGTAGGCGATTACCGTGAAAGGTCGAAGATGGAAGGTCGAAGATCGATGATTATTATGTTTCGATCCTTCATATTCGATCTTCGATCTTCGATCTTCGATCCAAGACACCCCCTTACTCCACCCATACGGCCTCTTGCACGAAACCACCTTTGCGAGATCCTGCCCTTCCATGGAAGGAAGAGCGGATGCCTTCTTTTTAAGCTTTTCAAAACTGTTGACCTTGCCGACGACAATCAACGCCTGTTGGGCCCCGGCGTCTCGAATATGACGGACAAGCGCCCGGGTATCGATTCCTTCCACGGCGGGAATTTTATTTTTTTTCAGAAAGGCGGAGAGCGACGACTTGGCCCGGAAGTTGCTCACGATAGGGGAATTTTCTTTCACGACAAAACCGGAGAGATAAATTTTGGCCGATTCGGTGTCGATCGGGTTGGCGCCGTAATTGCCGATTTCCGGGTAGGTCATGACGACAATCTGCCCCTGATACGACGGGTCGGTCAGAATTTCCTGATAGCCGGAGAGTGAGGTGTTAAAGACCACCTCGCCGGACCGGGTCCCTTCAAAACCAAATGAGGTTCCCGAAAAGATGTTGCCGTCGGCGAGGATGAGATGGGCTGGTCTCATAAAATCCAAATGTCAAAGTTCAAATGTCAAAAGAAACGACAAGTTCAAATGACAAATGATGGACAATGTTTTGAAATTGCTTTTTTGACATTCCTTTGAACTTTGGAATTTGACATTTGACATTTCTTCATCCCTTATACACTACCTTCCCTCCAACCAGGGTACATTTGACCACCCCCTTCACCTTCATCCCCCCAAACGGGGTGTTTTTGCTTTTCGAACGGAATTTGGAAGGATCGATTTTGTAAGAGACCGCCGGATTAAAAATGACGATATCGGCAGAGGCCCCTTTTTCCAGACTCCCCTTTTTCAGACCCATGATGCGGGCGGGGTTGACCGTCAACAGCTCCACCATTTTTTTCATCGACAGCTTTTTCTTTTCCACCAGTTGCAGGGACAAACTTAACGCCGTTTCCAGACCCACAATTCCAAAGGCCGCCTTGTCAAATTCAATCTCCTTGTCGACTGTGGCATGAGGGGCATGGTCGGTGGCAATGGCGTCGATAACTCCCGATGCGAGTCCGGCGACAATCGCCTTACGATCGTTTTCGGATCGGAGCGGGGGCATCATCTTGGTGTTGGTATCGTATCCTCGGGACACTGTCCCCTCAACCGCCTCATCGGTCAGCGTAAAATGATGCGGCGCCGCCTCGGCGGTGACCTTAATTCCCTTCTTTTTGGCCTGACGCACCAGCTCGACGCCGCCGGCCGTTGAAAGATGGGCGATATGAAGCCGGGCGCCGGTTAATTCCGCCAGGTGAATATCGCGGCTGATGATGATCTCTTCCGCCGCATTGGGAATTCCGGAAAGTCCAAGCCGGGTGGAGACGAATCCTTCGTGCATGACCCCGCCGCATGCAAGATCGGCGCAAATGGCGTGGCTGATCACCGGAGAATCGAACGTTTTGGCATATTCCAGCGCCAGACGCATCAAGCGATTGTTTTGGACCGTTTTGCCGTCGTCGGAAAAACCGATGCATCCCGCTTTTTTCAGCTCCCCCATGGGGCTCAACTCGCTCCCTTCGAGGCCGCGAGAGACGGCGCCGATGGGAAAGACATTCACCACCCCTTCCTCGCGCGCCTTGTTCAAAATGTATTCGGTCACCGAGGCGTTGTCGTTGACCGGATTGGTGTTGGCCATGCAACAGACCGAGGTAAAGCCGCCTGCGGCGGCCGCCCACGTTCCACTCCGTATCGTCTCCTTATATTCATGCCCCGGCTCGCGCAGGTGGACATGCAAATCGATAAACCCCGGCGCCACAATGCACCCTTTGGCATCGATCACCTCGGCAGACGTCACTTTCGTCCCCGGCTTGAGGAGATCGCGCACCTTTTCGTTTTCGATGAGGAGATCAAACCGGCCGTCGCGCCTGTTCTTTGGATCGATGAGATGTCCGTTTTTGATTAATAACTTCATATTACTTCTGGCTTCTGGCTTCTGGCTCCTTCCCCTTTCTGCCCCGACAGCAGATACAAAACCGCCATTCTCACCGCCACCCCATTCGTGACCTGATCGAGAATGAGCGAATAGGGGCCATCGGCCACCTCGGGATCGATCTCCACGCCGCGGTTGACAGGCCCCGGATGCATGATCACCACATCCGGCCTTGCTGTTCTCAACGCCTCTTTGTTCAGCCCGTACAACCGGGAATATTCCCTCAACGTGGGAAAGGGGGAGCAAAGCAGTCGTTCCCGCTGGATCCGGAGCATCATGATCACATCGGCTTTGGCCGTCCCCTCCTTAAGATCGGTTGAAACCCTGACTCCCATTTTTCCGATTTCAACCGGCAACATCGTCAGCGGCCCCACCACCGTCACATGCGCCCCCATCTTGTTTAACGCGTGGATGTTCGAGCGGGTTACCCGGCTATGGGCGATGTCGCCGACGATGGCGACGTTCAAGCCGGCGATTTTTCCCTTGGCTTCGCGAATCGTCATCAGATCGAGTAGCGCCTGCGTGGGATGCTCGTGCGCGCCGTCGCCCGCGTTGATGATGGACGCTTTCAGGCGCGATGCCAGAAATTGCGGAACACCGGCCGATTTGTGGCGGCAAACGATGAGATCGGGCCCCATGGCTTCGATGTTCTTTGCCGTATCGAGGAGGGTCTCTCCTTTCGCGACCGAGGATCCTTTTTGGGAGATGTTAATGACATCCGCGGAGAGTCGTTTGCCGGCGATTTCAAACGAGGTCCGGGTCCGGGTGGAATCCTCGAAAAAGAGATTGATGACTGTTTTGCCGCGAAGGGTGGGAACTTTTTTGACTTCGCGGGTGGATATTTCCTGAAAGGTTTTTGCCGTCTCGAGAATTAATTCGATTTCCTTTTTGCTTAACTCCTCGATACCCAACAGATCTTTACGCGCCAATTGCATCCTTACTCCACATTGACTTCATCCTTGCCGTCGGTTTCTTTAAGACTGACCTTTACATTTTCCTTTGCCGTCGCGGGACAATGGATTCCGATCACATCCCCCTGAACGGGAAGTTCCCGCCCTTCACGGTCCACCAGCACGGCAAGCTTGACGGCGGACGGCCGGCCGAGGTCGAACAGGGCGTCCATGGCGCAACGGATGGTCCGGCCGGTGTAGAGAACATCATCCACCAGGAAAACCGTTTTTTCATCCACCGAGCAGGGAATATCGGTCTTGCCGATCACCGGGTGATAATCGAGCCGTGAGAGATCATCGCGGTAGAGGTTGATATCGAGCAGACCCACCGCGACTTCTTTTTTTGAAGCCTCTTTGATTCGCTCGGCAATCCGCCGGGCCAAAGGAACCCCCCTTTTTCGGATCCCCACCAAAACCAGCGAATCAAGCACCGTCGACTCTTCGACAATTTCCTTGGCCATTTTATCGATGGCCATCTGCATCTCTTTTGAATCGAGTATCGTTTTCATTTAATCGGGGGCTTTGCTCCGCCTAAGGCGGACCCCCGTATCCCCCGTTCGCTCGCGCGGAGACATCTTACTCCGCAAAGTCTGCGACTTTGCTGCGCGGCCAAGCCAAGCTTGGCCTTGCCCCCGACGCTCGCTCACATTCAAAAAAAAACCTCCCTAGCGACCCGCTGGGAGGTTTTTAAGCCAAAAACCGCAAACCTTTTTCCTTTTCATTTCTCCTTTAAAACCATATCAAAATTTCGTCTGTCCTATCAGGGTTTCGGGGCGAAAGTCAACTCACAAAAAGGATTTCAGATAATCTTCTTCCCGAACCGCTTCAACCGGACACCGCCGCGGTCGGAATCGAGCGAAAGCCAGATGAACAGCGCCTCCCCTTTCAGATTTTCGCGCGGGACAAACCCCCAGACTCTGCTGTCGGCGCTCTGGTCGCGGTTGTCCCCCATGACAAAGTAGTGGTCCTTGGGCACCACCAGATCGACATCCTCGTTGTTCGGCATCATCCGGCTCCGCTGAATCATGTGGCCGTAGCCGGTCAAATCCTCCATCTGGATCTTGTAATTCTCGTAGCCCCGGTAAAAGGGAATTCCCCGGAACTGCGGCGGAATCTCGCCCGCCTCCGCCTCGGAAATCAGAAGACGCCTCTTGTCCCTGGGGTCCACGCCAACGACCGGGATTTCCTTTTCGGTCACCTCGGCGGAATTGACAAAAAATTTCCCGTCCTTCATCCGGATATGATCGCCGGGAATCCCGACAACCCTTTTGATGAAGTCGAGCTTTTCATCCTCGGGATAGATAAATACAATGACATCCCCCCGTTTGGGTTCGCCGAATTTTACCATCCACTTTTTGGTGCCGGGGATCCGAAAACCGTAGATGAATTTGTTGACAAAGATGTGGTCGCCCACAAGAAGGGTGGGGACCATCGACTTGGAGGGGATTTTAAAGGGCTCGATAATAAAGGAACGGATGAAAAAGGCCAGCAGAACGGCAAACAGCAACGCCTCGGCATACTCGCGGATGACCCCTTTTTTCCGGGGCTCCGGAGTAACGTCCTGATTCAGACGCTCCAAACCGTTGTGCAGATTATTTTGATCCATCAGTCTATTTTCAGCACCGCCAAAAACGCCTCCTGCGGGATTTCCACCCGCCCCACCTGCTTCATCCTCTTTTTACCCTCTTTTTGTTTTTCCAGCAACTTGCGTTTGCGGGTGATGTCGCCACCGTAGCACTTGGCGATCACATCCTTGCGGAGCGCCTTGACATTCTCCCGGGCCACCACCTTGGAACCGATGGCCGCCTGAAGGGCCACCTCGTACTGTTGCCTCGGGATAATTCCGCGCAACTTGGAGACGAGCTCCCTCCCGCGGTAATGGGCCTGGTCGCGGTGGATGATCACCGAAAGGGCATCCACCGGATCGCTGTTCACCAGGATGTTGAGCTTCACCAGTTGTGAAGCCCGGAAATCGAGAAACTCATAGTCCAGCGACGCATATCCCCGCGTGAGCGATTTCAGCTTGTCGTAAAAATCGAACATGATCTCCGGAAAGGGGAGTTCGTAGTGGACCATCACCCGGTCGGGGGTCACGTAGTCGATCTTCTTCTGATGCCCCCTCCTTTCCTCGCAAAGCTGGATGACATTGCCCAGATATTCGCTCGGGACATGGATGGTCACATGGATAAACGGCTCTTCGAGATGATCGATCACCCCCTCCACGGGCATTTTGGAGGGGTTGTCGATTTCCAGCACCTCTCCATTGGTGAGATGGACCTTGTAAACGACGGTGGGCGAGGTGGTGATCAGTTCAAGGTCGTACTCGCGCTCCAGCCGTTCCTGCACAATCTCCATGTGTAACAACCCCAAAAAACCGCATCGGAAGCCGAAACCGAGCGCCGCCGATGTCTCCGGTTCAAAGACAAAAGAGCTGTCGTTCAGCCGGAGTTTTTCCAGCGCCGCCTTAAGATTTTCGTACTCGTTCGGCTGAATGGGATAAATTCCGGCAAAGACCATCGGCTTCACCTCGCGAAAGCCGGGGAGCGGCGCTGGGGCAGGATTTTGCGCATCGGTGACGGTGTCGCCGATTTTTGTTTCGCGCACCTCGCGGATGCCGGCGGTGACAAACCCGACTTCTCCCGTGGCCAACTCCTCGCCGGCAACCGGGCGGGGAGTAAAATAGCCAAGCTTGAGCACCTCATAGTCCCGGCCGGTATGCATCAGTTTAATCCGCCCTCCGACGCGGATGGAACCGTCCACCACCCGAACCAGAATGACCGCCCCCTGATAGCTGTCAAACCAGCTGTCGAAGATAAGGGCGGAAAGCGGCTTTCCCTCGCTTCCCCGGGGAGGCGGAAGCCTTTTGACAACGGCCTCCAGAATATCCTTCACCCCCTGTCCGGTCTTCGCGCTGACACAGAGCGCCTGGCTTGCGTCGATGCCGATAATCTGTTCCACCTGATTTTTGACGCGTTCGGGGTCAGCGTTCGGGAGATCGATTTTGTTCAAGACGGGAAGAATTTCCAGATTGTGATCGAGCGCCATGTAAACATTGGCGAGGGTTTGCGCCTGAACCCCCTGCGAGGCGTCGACAACAAGGATGGCCCCTTCGCAGGCGGAAAGACTCCGCGAGACCTCGTAGTGGAAATCGACGTGCCCGGGGGTGTCGATGAGGTTGAATTCGTAGTCGAGGCCGTTGTCGGCCTTGTAGATAAGCCGGACGCTGTGGGCCTTGATGGTGATTCCCCGCTCGCGCTCCAAGTCCATGGCATCGAGCACCTGTTCGCGCATCTCACGCGAGGATAATCCCCCGGTCATTTCGATGATCCGGTCGGCCAGCGTAGATTTGCCGTGGTCGATGTGGGCGATGATGCAGAAGTTTCGACGGCGCTCAAAAGGGATTTCAGTCATGAAGAAGGCGGTCTATTCGGCGCCGGTGTCGAGAAGAGTCATCTGCCCAGGCAGATCGCGCCCCTGCCGGATATATTCCGCGATCGGGACGCGGGTTTTTTCGTTCAACTTTTTCAAGAGTTCGTTTTGTTCTTCGGTAATGTAAACCGTCGTGGATATTTTCTTTCGCGGCATAACGTGGTGACACTATATGGCTATATATGTGTTGTCAATAGTCCACCAACTTTAGAGAAGAAACCCGGGCGATATGACTGAAATCCGGATCGGTGGTTAAAAGAGGGGAGTCATAGTGGATGCTTAGAGTTGCAATAAGGCAGTCAATGGTCTGGGCCTGGATCCCGCTTCGACGGCATCGGCTGAATAAGCCCGCCGCCTTGGCGTGGAGCCCCAAATTCACCTCAAGAAATTCAAAATCGTCGAGATATGATTTGACGGACTGATAGAGTGTGTCGGAACGAATGCCCTGTAAAACTTCCTGATAAATAACGCCCGTAAGACAAAGACCGGCCTTTTCGTCAAGCCTCCGCCGAAGAAGAATAGCGGCGGGATGATTGCTTTTCTCCTTCCGGCGAAGCACGAGAGACCACACAGAACTGTCGACAAGGATGCTCAACGGCGAGACCGCCCCTTTTTATAGTCGTAATCGGGATAATAATCGACTTTACCGAAAAGCTTGAGGATGCCCTTCCGGCGTTCGGCCTTGACGAACTCCTCCAGGATTTTATCCACCGTCTCTTTTTTGGTCTTGAACTTTCCCAGCCTTTTGGCCTGGACAAGGAGTTTGTCGTTGATGGCGAGATTGGTCGGCATGATGTGTATAATGTTACACAATACCTTACACAAAAACAAGCATTTTTTGGCGGCATGATTTCGATCAGCGGTACACTTCTCTTCGGTGGCCGACACGATAAATGGCGACCAGCGATTGTCTGTCGTTAACGGTGTAAAGAATCCGGTAATCCCCCTTGCGGATGCGATACCCTTCCTGACCGGTCAACTTTTTCGAAGCGGGAGGGCGGGGGTTTGCCTTCAAATCGTCAAAAACATCTCCCATTTTCATTTGAACTTCCCGCGGAAGATCCAGAAATTCCTTTTTGGCTCGCGTCTCCAGGACAATACGGTAACTCATGGAAATCAATTTTTGAGCGCTTTTTTGACGGGCTCCCAATCGTGAAAACCGGTGGCTTCGCGGATTGCTTCCCGCAGATCGTGCGTGTCGAGCAAATCTTCCAATTTTTCGCGCAACGCCGATTCAATCACAAAATTCTTTCTCAACCCCAATTTCTTGCACACTGAATCGAGGTTTTTTTTAAGGTCCGCCGGCAACTTGGTCGCCAAGGCTTCTTCCCGAGACATAGATGAATCCTCCTGGATCTATGTAAATCTTACTTAATCATGAAAAATAAAACAAGATCTTTTCCAAAAAAAGTGGGGGACGGAATAACTGGCATTACCGTAACACCCGGATGAGGATGGAGCGGTCGGCGGCAAAAAAGTCGCCCCCTTTTTTGAAGCGGCAGTAAATTTTGGGAGGGACAGTAATCTGGGGGCTTGACAGATTCGTCCCGTTACATGACAATCTAGACAGTCTAGCTAGATATTTTTGGAGGGGTCATGAAGACAGCCTGGCAGTTGCAGACGGCCAAAAATCGTTTGAGCGAGGTGGTGGAAAAGGCCTTGCGGCAGGGGCCGCAGACAATCACCCGCCGGGGAAAAGAGACGGTCGTCATCCTTTCGGTGAAGGATTATGAAAAACTCACAAAACCGAAAGGGGGATTGGTTGATTTTTTCCTCCGTTCCCCCTTAAGGGGGGTCGATATCGATCTGGAAAGAGACAAGGGGTTCCCCCGCGAGGTGGACCTGTGAATTATCTGCTCGACACCTGCATCATCTCCGAACTGATAAAAAAAACTCCCGAAAAAAGAGTGGTCGGCTGGATTGGCGGTTGCGATGAGGAATGCCTCTTTTTGAGTGTCCTTACTCTGGGAGAAATTCAGAAAGGGATCGTCAAATTATCCGACAAACAAAGGCGGACGCGCCTGCAGGGCTGGCTCGACCAAGACCTCAAAAACCGTTTTGAGGGGAGGATATTACCGGTCAACGCCGAGACATCCCGCGTTTGGGGGATGATTCAGGCGCAATCGGAGTTGCAAGGCCGGAAGATCCCCGTTGTTGATGCCCTGATTGCGGCAACCGCCCTGGCCAACAACCTCACTGTCGCCACGCGCAACAGGGCCGATATGGAAAAAAGCGGGGTTGCCGTGTTCAATCCCTGGGAGTTGCCGGCGTAATCAACCGCCGCGGCACCGCTCACAATCAGCGGAAAAATTCCAATCAGATAACAGGGACGGGAAGACAAGACACATTCAGATTGACCGGGGGCGGAAGGGACCAGACCGACATGGCCGCCGGAAGCGCGGCGGTAAAAACAGGAAGGGTGGAGATCGTGTTATATGGAAGGGCGCCGGTCGCGTAGAGTTCAGAACCGGTTTCAAGGGGGCCGCTGTTCATCCTGTTTGCGGTGATCGGGCCAAAGGGATTGGCATAAGCCTGACGGGGCGCTTCGTGATTCACGGCGGAGGATGAGTCTAATACAGCAGAATGATTCAACCCGACGGGCTCGCCATTTAAACCTTGGAACGCCGAAAGGGCCAGCGGCAAGGCCGCCGACGGGACAAAGGAATGTAATTTGAGGTTCTTGCCCGGCCCTTTCGGCGGTACATACGCATACGCATCCGCCAGCGACCCGAAACCGGCCTTTTTGGCCAAATCGTGAAGGGCATGGAGATTTCTTAAAATCAGAGAAAGCTTCAGCGGAATTTCGAGGCCAAGCTGGCGCAAATGGATGAGCCCCTGATTTACCTGTTGAAAATCGCCCGCCTGAACGGCGCCCGCCATTTGCATCAATTCCAGAGCGACTTTCGTCTGAGTCTCCGGATTTTGTTTTTCGGGAGGGAGAAGCACCACGAAATAGGCCTGGATTTTTTCGAGATCGATATTCCCCGATAGCGCCCCCTGAATGATGGATTGTTCGTCTTTATTCAGGTGCAGAAAAAATGTCCGATCGAGGACAGCCACCTGGTTGTCGGGGGTGACCCGGTAGTTTCCGATATGAATGTCCCCATGCAGTTGGCCGTTTTCGAGCTGTCTGCGGTAGGCCCGGACCATTAGAGAAAGCGCCTGCTTCATATCGTAATCGTCATGGACCAGCTCGTCCCATTGGGTGAGATTTTTCCCTTCGATCAACTCTTCAATCTGAAATCGGTTGTTGTCCGGAATAGTGTATTGGGGAAAATTCGATTGGGGCACGGTGAGGGAATAGTCAAAACCTTCGGGTTGAAAACCGGCAGACCCCCCCAGCATTTCGCGGAATTTTTCGTCCTTTTCCATAAACCCCGAAAAATCGAGTTCGGCCTCGATCCAGTCGTTCACCATGGCGACCGCAATCTTCAACCGCTCGTGCGTATCGCGGTCGATGGAGCCCTGCTTCAACATTTCATCCAGCGCGGAGTCAAAAAGCTCCCGCTGTTCCTTCAGGTGATAGCGGATATTCGGGTTGGCCACGCGGATCACCTTTCGGGTTCCGTCATTCATTTCCAGTTCGTACACCGACATGAGCGAACCTCCCCCAAGCCTTTTTCCAAACCGCTTTACATGCTTCCAAATCTCCGGCCAGTTCCGCTCCACCACTGCTATGGCCGCCAACTTCGACTGCCCCTTCACCCGGTCGTAGAGTTGATTGAATTTTGCCTCGTATTCGGAGGGGATTTCGACAAACTGCCCCATAAGCTGGAGAAAGCGCACCGGCAAAGAACCCCCCTGCTGGGCCAGTTCGATGATCAGGTCCATCGGCGAAAGTTTGTCTGACGGCCTTGTCTCCAGCGCCCCCCGATCGGCCAGCCATTTTCGAAGGGCCTCTTGGGATCTGGTATTATAATACTCCTTGTACTTCCACGGATCGGTTTCCCCGTCCGACGGGAGGGTGTTGAGGGCCTCCACGAGGGTTTCGAGGGCCTCCTCCTTTTTAGAAACGGTGGTAACCTCTTCGTCTTCGTCTTCGTCTTCGTCTTCGATTTCGATCATCTCTCGGACAGACAGCACCTCGTGCCAAGGGGTCGCCACCGGCGGGGGAAGGGCCACATAGTCGGCAATCGTCGGCGCCAGACTGAAAAAAAGAGGTTCCCATTCCTTGACCGCCGCCAGCGCCGGGGCCGTTTTTTGAATCTGATTATTGGGCCCCTCCTCTCCCCCCTTTGGGGCCACGACTTTATCCAAAAACAGATTAAAAAGTTCCTGTCGGCTTTTCGGCTGGATGATCAGCTCCCCATCGACCAAAAGCGTTTTGGCGATAAAAAAGCGCCCCGCAAACCCCTGCCCAAGCAACACGTTTAACCTCTGATCGACACTACTCAACTGATGCGTCACCTCCCGTAGCCGCTTTTCCCTCTCATCCTCAAGTAGCCTGAGGGAAAGCCACCGGGCCGCTATCATTTCTTTTAATCCCGCATCGCTTCTTCTCGTTTCTAACAGAACACTCAAAAGGTCCAAGGCCGCGTTCGGTTCAAAAGAGAGTAGCTCTAACCCTGCCGCCAGCCCGACCTGAACCTCCCCCTCTTCAAAGAGATAGTCGGCGTTTAAGCCGATGTGTTTACGGACCTCCTCGACCTGTTCTCTGGTTTCCATCTCGTTCTCGATGAGCGCTTCCTTGACCGCCAGGTTCCTCCTGGCGGTTTCCTCATCGAAGGCGATGGCGACCCGCCGGGTAAAATCGGCCGTTTCCTTGAGCTTTTGATTGAGGCTGTAGGATCGCAGACAATTGGCCAGATAAGGGTCGAGAATCCAGTCGCTTAAGTCATCCAAGACCGGTAACAATTCATCGGCCGATTCATCTTCGGGCAATTCACTCATGGTCCGGAGGATAAGATAACCATTATCGTCTTTGCTTCGGCTTAAAAGTTGTCGTACCGGAATCCCCTGGGCCTCCCATCGGCGAATCGCTTCGAGCCTTTCTTCGGGGCCGATATTCCCTAAATGATAACGCAAAAAATGCGTTAACAGGGAGTCGGCATCGCCTCGGCCGATAAATCCATAATCCAAATCTCTTCCGCTTCCCAACTGGTGTATCCAGAGAAGTTCCTCGTCGGAGGCGCTTTTTCCCCGTTTAATAATATCGCTCATCATCTCCTCTTTCCAATGGGGATGCTCCTTCATCAAAGAATAAGAGGGGTAGATAGCTAAGGAATGCCTCATCATATAACCGAGTACTCTTTTCTTAAGAGGGGTAAGCGCGGCAAAGGCGGAGTGGGTCTTCAGTAATTTTTTGTAAGAGCGTACCAGAGCCAATAGAGAACTAGCCCTATCCTGTAGACGACCACGACTGTCCATGGTCACGCTAATTGTCCTCGCTATGGCCTGCACCAGCAAACCGATCTCCCGGGCATTTTTTCCAACCGCTAAGGTGCTTAAAGAAACTTCCATACTAGAAATAAACCAAAATGGATTCGAGTCCTTCACTCCCTTATTGCTGATCTCATGTTCGTACAAATCCTCAACGTATCCGCTGGACAAATGAAGGGTTCTATTTTGCCGTTCAACCAAAAAATCGCGAACTTGCTTGAGCAAGGCGATATCGCCGCTCTCTCCGGCATTCGAAAGAAGAATTCCCGACGCCGTCTCCATGAGTCTCTCTTTATCCACCCCCGTGACTCCTTTTTGGGCCGCAAAAGAATCCAAGGCGCCAATCCACGCTTCTACCTCTCCCCACAGGGCCGGAAGATCCAACTGACCGGCACGAAACGGACCATAGATTTTCTGATCGATCATCACGGAAATCAGAGCCGCGATCACCTTGGGCCAGTTGCCCAAGGCGTAAGGGATGGGGTGGTTTGCCGCTTGGGGAATCAGTCCGCGTAGATGGGCCAAATCTTGCGGGGAACGGATGAGGACGGAATAGGAAGCAAGATGCTGTCCGATGAGTGGAGGAAAAAAATCCATGTACTGTTCCTCCCCATCCAGACTCACATCAATCTTTCGGTCAAAGGCGACGCCAAGGTTGAGATAGAAATGGAGAAAACGAACCAGCGGCAAATCTTTTTGATCGGAAAGTAGAGATTTAAGGTCCTCGTCAATCTTCCCGACCGCAAAGGCCGTCAGTTCCTGCATGCGCTCCGCCTCACGGGGACCTGCGCTACTCCATCGGCGCGCCAGGGCGGCCAGGTTGAGACCCCGATCCGCCGGCGACATTCCGCTGATAACGGTTTTTCGTTCTGCATATTTTTGGTTGCGAACATGTTCATCCGGGAAAGCAAAGCGAAGCGGCTTGTAGAGAAGTTCAGTGGTGGGAGCCACTATGTCGCTTGACCAGGCTGTGCGGTTTTCCTCCGGAACGGGGGTAAGCGCCTTGTCGAGGTTTTCGAGATCTTCAAAACGGGTCCAAGCGCCGGCGGCAAGCGCCCGGTCGAGGGTCTTGCCATGCGTTAAGTCAGGGGGGGGCCGTATGGATTTGAACCGAGTTTCGTGCCGATGCAATTTTTCCAGAAACAGTTTTGTGGCCACCGGATTGATGCCCGCTTCATTGAGTTTTCTCATCCCCCCCTGGATATCGGCCCGATGCTCCTGAAGGCGGCTGATGCCAACATCTTTGACCCAGCTTGTGGCCATGTCGGAAAGGTCATCGAGCTTTTCCCGTTTTTTCGCCCGAGAGACGGCACGGGCAATATCGGCCGATTCGTGATGCTCCAACTCGTGGCCAAAGACGGCGGCCAGTTCCTCGTAAAAATCGACCAGCTTCATCAGCGCCAGTGAGACGTAAATAGTTCCGTCATAGGCCACCATGGCATTCACCTCGATCATGCGCGGGAGAACAACCAGCCTGATTTCCTCTTCATTAAAATGCGGCCGGGCCATCTTGAGCGCTTTGAGGGCGTCTTGGGTGGCAGGATGATCCGCGGGGAGGGAACCATATTTGAGAACCAGCTCGTCGTGCAAAAAACG
>JACPFC010000033.1:5964-8289 GCA_016183175.1 Deltaproteobacteria bacterium | reverse complement strand
AAGGATGCTTCGCGACCATTTTTGCCTTGGACGGCTTGATTGCCGATTGTATGACTTCGGTGTGATTCATCCAAATTTCTCCTCAAACCACTTTTGAAGCGGCTTGTGGTTTCGGAGCAGATTCAACATCAGCTCCGCGTGTCCCGGCACATAGCCGCTCCCCATCAGAAGAAGGACATCCTTGCCGATCCCTTCGGCGCCCAGAACCGTTTTTTGAAACGACGTCCGCATCCCGAAAAAGAGGGCCTTGCCGCCATCGCGGCAGGAGACAACGCCACTCATCTCTGTGCCCTCGATGCTTGCGGAATTGACCGCCACGTCCGCCAGCGCGCCGCGTGTCATTTCATTCACCCAGGTGTAAACTTCCATCGGATGTGTCGCATCCAGCGCGGCAAAGTGTCCTTTGATGTTTGCCTGGCACCACGCCACGGCCGACAGATCGGCATCCACCCCATAAACCAGCGCCCCCACTTCTTCCGCCATGCAGGCCATGGCCTTTCCCGCCTTTCCAAGGCCGATGATCAAAATTTTCTCTCCCTCCCGAACGGTCCGCTTTACCTGCGCCGGCCCGCCGCAGACGTCCCATGCCGCCAACACCGCCCCTTCGGACAGATCGGCGGGCATTTTTCGGACCGAACCGGATTCAAAAACAATTGCCGATCCGGAGACGGAGATTTGTCCTTTTTTTTCATCCACCATCCCGATCTCCTTGATGCTTAACGGCGTGAGAGTCAACGAAACCAGTGACACCACCGGATCGCCAATCCTTAACTCTTTGGCCTGCGGATGCCCCGGCCCGATCGCCTCGACAGTTCCCAAAAAAACCCCGCCCGAATTTGTTTTGGGGTTGTGCATCTTCCCCCTCTCGGCAACAATGGCGAGAATTTTTTGCGCCAAAAATCCCCCCCCGCCCCCCTCCGCCACACAACCGGCGGACAGGTTTGACAAAGGGGGGGAAGAGGGGATTTCCCCCATTAATTGCCGCAAACTCGCCGCATCGATCTGCAGTTTGGAAACGCTCACCAGAATTTCATTGTCAAAAATCGGAAGACTTGCTTCCAGCCGATCCGCCGACTGCGGCAAAACCCCTTTCGGTTTGACGACGCGGTTTAACCCCCACGGGTGACCGCCCGGGCGAAATTCCATGACGACTCCTTGTAAAAAAACCAGTGATTTTTGACAGTTAGAGTATAGCATCCGAAAGGAGTGTGGACAAGACTCGATGCGGCATAGCCCCCATACATAACTCCCACAAAGGAGAACGGCCAATCTTGACAAAACCGGGGGGGGCGACTAGAGGTCGGGGCCGTATGACCGCTCCATCATCAAGGCCTTCCGTCGAAGCAGATTCCCCCTGGATGAATGAGAACCTTGTTCAGGATTCGGCCCTGCAGATGGGGTCCGATCAAGGAGAAAATCCTCCAAGTAAAGCCAATTCTCAACAACTCCAAAAACAAGAAGCGGACTTCGTTGCCTTGGAGAAATATCGGGAAGTAACGCACACAAAGCATCGTCCCCCCCTTTTGTTTCTTGCTCTGGATCAATTGATCGGCTGTGAGTCGGTTAAAGAAGCACCTGTCCCCAATATCGATCCTACAGCCGCCATTTTAGCTCCTCAAGAGAGTGAGTTTATGGAGGGGGAAGAGATCACCTTTGAAGTCCAAGGATCGGATGATCAGGATGAGGCAGAGAGTTTGGAATATACATTGTCCAGTTCGGTAGATGGGCTCCTTTCTGAAGGGAATCTCGATCAGAAGGGGCGGGCAACGATCATGACCACACTCGGCGCCGGAGATCATACGATCGAGCTTGAGGTATTTGACAGTGAGGGGGCCTCGGGGGTTGACACACTTGAGATGACGGTGATGCCCAATCAGGCGCCGGAAATTGAGATTTTGGCGCCGGCCGAGGGAGAGGCGTTTTACGAGGGTCAACTCATTAGCCTGGAGGTTCAGGTTTCGGATGAAGAAGATGCGCCGGAGTTGCTTTCTGTTTCGTGGGAGAGTGATCTGGATGGACCGCTGGTTGAAGATATTATGCCCGATAGCAATGGCCTGGCGACAACGGAGGTGTATCTGCACAAAGGGGATCATCTTTTACGGGCCACGGTGACCGATAGTTTGGAAAAGACAAAAACAGCCACGGTAACGGTCACAATAGGAGCGCCGAACAATCTGCCCGAATGTGAGATCACCGCACCGGAAAGCGGCTCGGCTTATGGCGATGGAGAGGTTGTTTATTTTGAGGGACAGGTCTCTGATGCGGATGAGGCGAATGCCGGCGATTTAAACGTGGCATGGGAAAGTGACAAAGACGGGGTTATCG
>JACPFC010000033.1:0-5881 GCA_016183175.1 Deltaproteobacteria bacterium | reverse complement strand
TATAACGGCCTTTCGGTCAACAGGCATACCATATCCATGACCGTCACGGATGAGGTGGGCGGCGTCTGTAGAGACAGCATTCTGGTCAGCGTGGGCAACCCGGAGGTAACGATCACCTCACCCACGGATGGGGAGAGTTATGAAAAGGGGGAAGCCATCCTCTTTTCTGCCGCGGTCTTTGATGCCCAGGACAACCCGGAGGATCTTGAAATCGAGTGGTCCAGTGATGTGGATGGTGTTTTTAATACAAACCCTGCCGATTCGTCGGGAAATATCGCCTTCAACTATTCGGGACTATCTGCGGAAGATGGGGGCACCGAACATTTAATCACCCTAAGCGCAACCGGTACGGATGGACTTTCAACCACGGAAGAAGTCAATATCATCGTAAGCCCCCCGGAGGTTTGTGATGAAATTGATAATGATGGAGATGGGGTTGTGGATGAAGGAGTCACCACAACTTACTATGCCGACTCGGATGGAGACGGCTACGGGGATGTTGATAACACCACAGAGGACTGTAGCCTTCCCGGCGGCTATTCCAAAGACAACACGGATTGCGATGACACAAACTTCAGCCTGAATCCGGCCGCCACAGAGGTATGTGACAGTCTGGATAATGACTGTGACGGTTACACGGATGACGGGGATGGCAGTTTGGATGCGTCGACAGGCGCCACTTGGTATGCGGATTCTGACGGGGACGGGTATGGGAATGCCGCAAACACCACTCAGGCCTGCACCCGACCCTCGGGTTATGTTTTAGATGATACCGACTGCGACGATAATGAAGTCCTGTCAAATCCCGGTGAAATTGAGGTTTGTGACGGTCTGGACAACAATTGTGACGGCGCCCTCGATGAAGATTCTGCTGTGGATGCCGCCACATGGTATGCCGACACCGATGGGGATAGTTATGGTTCGACAAGCTCACCACAAGCGGCCTGCACCCAGCCTTCGGGTTACGTGGCGGATGATACCGATTGTGATGACAGTGATGCTTTGGTTAACCCGGCGGCTACCGAATATTGCGACGGCGTGAATAATGACTGCGACAGTTATACGGATGAAAGTTCCGCGGCAGATGCCTCCACTTGGTATCGTGATTCAGACGGGGATGGCTACGGAGATGCGGCGATCTCCATTTTAGCCTGCGACCGACCTTCCGGTTATGTGGCGGATGATACGGATTGTGATGACAGTGATATTACCCTCAATCCGGATACCGTCTGGTATGCGGATTCTGACGGCGACGGTTATGGTTCGACAAACTTATCACAAGCGGCCTGTAGCCAACCCTCGGGTTACGTTTTAGATAATACCGATTGCGACGATTTCGACACCACAACTTCCCCCGCGGCCACCGAATATTGCGACGGTATGGATAATGACTGCGACGGCACTACGGATGAAAATGACGCGGCAGATGCCTCCACTTGGTACAGGGATTCAGATACGGATGGTTACGGAAATACGGCAATCTCTACTTTAGCCTGCGATCAGCCGGCTGGCTACGTGTCGAACAACGACGACTGCAACGACGGCTCCGCTACCGTCAGCCCGGCCGACACGGAGATCTGCGATGCATCCAACGTGGACGAGGACTGCGACGGACTCGCAGACGACTCCGATTCGAGTGCCACGGGCAAGAGTACCTGGTACCGCGACGCCGACGGCGACAGCTACGGGACCTCGGCCACGACCGTGAGCCGGTGCGACCAACCTTCCGGTTATGTTGCCAACAGTACGGATTGTGATGACAGTGATGCTACTCTCAATCCAGATACCGTCTGGTATGCGGATTCCGACGGCGACGGTTACGGCAATTCTTCCAGCACAATAATCTCCTGTGCCCAGCCTTCTGGTTATGTTGCCGACAATACGGATTGTGATGATGCTGAAAGTGCGGCCAATCCAGGCAAAACCGAGGTTTGTAATGACGGTATTGACAATGACTGCGACGGCACAAGTAACAACTGTGGTGTTACCGGCACCATCGATCTCTCCACTGCCGATGCCAAGCTAACGGGCGAAGCGGTTGGTGATTATGCTGGTATTGCTATTTCTGGAGCCGGGGATGTCGATGGGGATGGGGTGGATGACCTCCTTGTGGGGGCTTATGGTGAGGACTCCGGGGGGAGTCTCGCCGGAGCGGCCTATTTGGTGCTGGGTCCTGTGAGTGGTACCCAATCTCTCTCGGCCGCTGATGCCAAACTAATGGGTGAAGCGGCTGGTGATTATGCTGGTTGGGCCGTCTCGGGAGCCGGAGACTTGAACAATGACGGTTACGATGACCTCTTGGTGGGGACTTATTATAATGATGCGGGTGGCACTGACGCGGGGGCGGCCTATCTGGTTTTGGGTCCTGTGAGTGGCACCCAATCTCTCTCGGCCGCTGATGCCAAACTAACGGGTGAAGCGGCTGATGATCATGCAGGTTGGTCTGTCTCGAATGTTGGGGACATAAACCTCGATAGTTATGATGACTTCTCGATTGGTGCCATGTATGAGGACTCGGGGGCTACTAATGCCGGAGCGGCCTATTTGGTGCTGGGGCCTGTGTCTAGTGGAACGAGTAGCCTTTCTACTGCCGATGCCAAACTAACGGGTGAAGCGGCTGATGATGATGCTGGTTGGTCTGTCTCGGGAGCCGGAGACTTGAACAATGACGGTTACAATGACCTCTTGGTGGGGACCTACGGTGAGGACTCGGGGGGCAGTAATGCCGGAGCGGCCTATTTGGTGCTGGGGCCTGTGAGTGGGTCACAATCTCTTTCTACTGCCGATGCCAAGCTTGTTGGTGAGGCGTCCGATGATTTCGCAGGAATCGCTGTAGGGGCTGGAGACGTGGACAATGACGGTTACGATGACCTCTTGGTGGGGGCCCGGGGTGAGGACTCTGGCGGTACAAATGCTGGAGCGGCCTACTTAGTGCTGGGTCCTGTAAGTGGAAGTGTAGACCTCTCCACCGCTGATGCCAAGCTGACGGGTGAAGCGGCTTATGATTATGCTGGTTGGTCTGTCTCAAAAGTTGGGGACATAAACCTCGATAGTTATGATGATTTCTTGATTGGTGCTCTGTACGAGGACTCGGGGGGCAGTAATGCCGGAGCGGCCTATTTGGTGCTGGGGCCTGTGTCTAGTGGAACGAGTAGCCTTTCTACTGCCGATGCCAAGCTTGTTGGCGAGGCGTCCGGTGATTATGCAGGACGCGCTGTTGCAGGGGCCGGAGACGTGGACAGTGACGGTTACAATGACCTTTTGGTGGGGGCTCATTATAATGATGCAGGTGGCAGTAGCGCGGGGGCGGCCTATCTCATTTTCGGTGGGGGACTGTAGCTTTCCTGGAATTTTAGAATGAAGGAAAAAAATATGACAAATCCTATTGGAAATTCGGCCTTGCCGACAGGGTTCAATCAAGAGGAACAGCCTCTGAATACAGCCGATTCTCAACAAGCCGCTTCCCAGGGAGTTGAGCCTGTTGATTTAGGGGAATACCGCAAAATCACCGAGACAAGATTTGTTCCCCCTCTTTGGGGGCTCTTAATCGGGAAATTATTCGGATGTAGCGACGCGGGATTGAGCGTTAATAACACAAAACCTGATGCCTCGATTTATGAACCCTCCAATGGAACCGAGCTTATTGAGGGAGAAGAAGTAAATTTTACGGGACATGGGTCCGATTATGAAGATGACTCCGCAAGCCTGACTTATCTCTGGTCCAGCTCCGTGGATGGAATCCTTTCCGAAGGACAGCTTGATGAAGAGGGGTATTCAACATTTTCCACCACGTTGAACCCGGGAAATCATAACATTGAATTTAAAGTGATTGATACAGCGGGAAAGGAGTCGAAGGTTAAAAGCATCAGCCTGGTGGTGGTTCCCAACGAAGTCCCGGAGATAGAGATTTTAGAGCCGGCGGGGGGAGAGGAGTTTTATGAGGATGAATTGGTGACCTTAAAGGTTCAGGTTTCGGATGAAGAGGATGCGCCGGAGTTGCTTTCTGTTTCGTGGGAGAGCGATCTGGATGGAATTTTGGATGAGGAAATTATGCCGGATGGCAATGGCGAGGCGGCCACGGCGGTTTATCTGCAGGAAGGGAGGCATCTTTTGACGGCGAGCGTTACCGACAGCCTTGGAAAAACAGATACAGCCACCGTGACCGTTCAGGTGGGCCCGCCCAATGACTCCCCTGAATGTGAAATTACCTCACCGGCAAGCGGATCGAGTTATCGGGAGGGAACCTTTATCGATTTTGAGGCCCAGGTTTCAGATACAGATACAAGCGCCGGCAGTTTAAGCGTGGAATGGGAAAGTGACAAAGACGGGGTTATTGGGACTTCAGAACCCGCTTCAAACGGGGAGGTTTTCTTTTCTTACAACGGCCTGTCGGTCAACAGCCACACAATCTACATGACCGTCACCGATGAAGTGGGCGAAACCTGTGTTGCCAACACCTCGGTCAACGTGGGAGATGCGCCGGAGTTGACGATCAATTCCCCCAGTGACGGCGCGGACTATGTGGAGGGAGAAACAATCACTGTTACAGCGACAGTTGCGGACGATGACAGTGCGATGAGCAACATCGACGTGAATCTTGTCAGTAATATCGATGGGGACCTCGGTTCCACCTTTCCTGATAATTCGGATGGATCTGTCTCCTTTACCCTTACAGGAGGATTAACGCCTGGGGAGCATTTTCTTACCTTAACGGCGACGGATGAGCTTGGATTGGATGATTCCAAGATGGTTCAAGTGACTGTAGGGGCGGATAACGACGGGGACGGCTATGCCACGGACTCCGGGGATTGCGATGATTCAGATGCGACCATCAATCCTTCTGCCACAGAGGTTTGTGACGAGGTGGATAATGATTGTGATGGGTACACGGATGATGAGGATAGTAGCCTGGATACGTCAACAGGTTCCACCTGGTATGCGGATACAGATGGCGATGGTTATGGTTCGACAAGCTCACCACAAACAGCCTGTAGCCAACCTTCGGGGTATGTTTTGGACAATACCGATTGTGACGATGCGGAGGCCCTTGCCAATCCCGGAGAAACCGAGGTATGCAACGATGGACTGGATAATGACTGCGATGGAACGATAGATAACGGTTGCGGTATCAGCGGTACGATTGATCTTTCCTCTGCCGATGCCAAGCTGACGGGTGAAGCGGCTTATGATCATGCTGGTTGGTCCGTCTCGGGAGCCGGAGACGTGAACAATGACGGTTACGATGATCTCTTGGTGGGGGCCGAGGGTGAGGACTCTGGGGGTAACGATGCTGGAGCCGCCTATCTAGTCCTGGGTCCTGTGTCTGGTGGAACGACCAGCCTTTCTTCTGCCGATGCCAAGCTCACTGGGGAGGCGTCCGAGGATCAAGCAGGACGCGCTGTTGCAGGGGCCGGAGACGTGGACAATGACGGTTACGATGACCTCCTGGTTGGGGCTTATGGAGAAGATTCTGGTGGTAGTGAGGCTGGAGCGGCCTATTTGGTGCTGGGTCCTGTGTCTAGTGGAACGATCAGCCTTTCCTCTGCCAATGCCAAGCTTGTTGGGGAAGCGTCCAAAGATTATGCAGGGGGCGATGTTGCAGGGGCAGGAGATGTGGACAATGACGGTTACGATGACCTCTTGGTAGGGGCTGCTGATGAGGACTCCGGCGGTATCTTTGCTGGAGCCACCTATTTAATGCTGGGTCCTGTGAGTGGAACAATGGATCTCTCTTCTGCCAATGCCAAGCTGATTGGAGAAAATGTCGGTGATTACGCAGGACGCGTTGCAGGGGCAGGAGATGTGGACAATGACGGTTACGATGACCTCTTGGTGGGGGCCCGGGGTGAGGACTCTGGCGGTACAAATGCTGGAGCGGCCT
>JACPFC010000032.1 GCA_016183175.1 Deltaproteobacteria bacterium | reverse complement strand
GGTTTCGTCGATGGTGCAACCATAAATGGTGGGGAGAAGACCATCAGCTGTCTTGAGAATCACGTCACCTGCCTCGGCGGCCTCTGTGGCCATGGCGGGCGATTTAAGCGCCAATCCCCTTTTCCCGATTTTTAGAGCAGGGGCCGAAAGATCGGCAGACACCGGTTCGGCCACGGTGACGGCAAGGGTGATGGTTTCTTCGGAAAAGGTCCCCTCGTCGACAGCCTCTTCATCCTCCGCCGATTCGAGGCAGGCCTGCAAAAGACCAACTGCCAAAAACAGGGCCACCCCAAACGGGAAGATATTTTTCATCATCCAATCCGCCCCCCCTTCTTAAGGCATCGTCTTACAACGTCCCGGCCGTGATATTGACGGTAAAATCGCCCGCGGCGGGCACAGTGGCCGACGGCCCTCCCGGAGGATTCACCCCCGCGCCGTTGTGGTAACCCTGCTTGTCCCCCGAGTTTGGCGCGCCACTGGCATCGATGTCGGCCCACCCCCCGACAAAATAGGTTCCCGCGGGAACATTGGGGAATGTCAAAAGCGCCGTGGTGCCGGTGAAGCTGGCGATATCAGCGAAGTAGAGACCGCTGTTCATGGCTGACACCGTGCCGATCCAGGCCCTGACATGTTTGTTGGTGACCGAAGCCAGCAGGGTCAGATTAACGATCACGCTGGGAACCGTATAGAGGGGGAAAGTGACATTAATGTTGTCGCTAACGGGGACAACAACCGATGCCACTGCCGCAGGTTTGGAAGTATTGAGACCGTTGTGGAAGCCCCGAAAGTCGTTCAAGTCTCGCGCACCATTGTTATTGTTGTCGACCCAGCCCCCGACAAAATAAGTTCCGGCGGCGACAGTGGGGAAGAGCACAGTCGCCTGACCGCCGCTGACGGGGATGACCGGAGAGAGGTAGAGGGCGCTGGTGTATTGGGCCGACGTGCCGATCCAGCACTGGAAGTTTTTATTGGTGACCGGGGCGGGGAAGGTTGCCACAACCGTCACCTTGGGCACCGCGCAAAGGTTTGCTCCCACGTTGCAGTAGAGACCGGCCGTACAGGCGTTTCCGATGGTGCTTGTCGTTGTCGGCGCGCAGGTTCCTCCCGCCGTCGATTTGGCGACACAGGTGAATTCTTTGCAATAGGCATCCGATGGACACTGGCTGGTGGCGTTGCAGGAGGTGAACGCCGTATAGGCTGCACAGGTTCCCGAAATACAATTAAGGCCGCTTTGGCACTGGGAGGTGTAATTGCAGGTTCCGCCGGAGGCGACCGTCCCTGTTTCGAAGGTGCCGATGGTACCGCTACCGCTGTAACTCCCGCAAAATCCCCCATTGCAGAAAAAGGACTGGCACTGGTTGTTGGCGGTGCAGGCGGCCCCCGGACCCAGGAGCGTGATTCCGGAGAAGAGGCCAAGAACGCTGGATGGGGGCGAATCGCATCTTCCGGCGTTGCACCACTGGCTCTTACACTCAAAGTGGGACGCGCAAGGGCCCCCAAGCTCCTTTAAGGTCCCGAAGATACTCGTCATGGTCGTCAGGAAATCGCTGTTAATGCCGCAAAGGCCGCTGGTGCAGGTGTTGCTGACGCATTCGGAATTGGCGAGGCAGGTCATCCCCGGCCCTTTATAAGCGGTCAGCGTATTGGGGCGGCAGATGCCGGCGGAGGCGGTGGAACTGGTGCAGGTAAAGCCGCTGTTACAGGGGCAGGGGGAGCCGGCCTCGCCGCTGGAGATGCTTACATCGCTCCGGACAACCCGTATGCCCCCCGAGGCGAAGGTGTACATCGTGTTTGGGACGCTGTCGGCCCGCATGCAAATCCGGCGCCGATGCCCCGCGCAAAGCTCGCCGCTGATGCAGTCGTCGTTGTCGTCACACGGGGTTCCCATGGTGTAGGAATCGGCGGTGCAGACCTGGCCCACGCATTTGGCCGCGGCGCAGTCACTATCTTGTGTGCAGGTGGACCCCATCGCGCTTTTGATGTTTGTTTTGTTGGACGAGGCGTTGAAACCGGCCGGGTCGGCAATGAAATTTGTCAGATAGGTGGAAATTCCCCCTGCCACGATGGAAAGCTGGACGCTGGGATCCTTGAGGGCCGTAGCATGGGTGGAGGCGAGGGTTACCGGATCGTAACGGGTGGCGCCTTGGGACACGAGGTCGGCATTGAACAGATAGGCGGCCCGGGCCGCAGTTTCCCCGTTCAATGTCGAAATGTCTTCCGGAAAGGTAGCCACCAAAAGTCCCATCGCCTGCTTGACGACATCAATGTCTGTGCCATTCATCCCCCCCATCCGCATCAGTTCAGCTATGGCCTGTTTGATCGCCGTCGAGGTAGCCCCTTTTGTAACGATGTCGCCCACCGCGGTGATGGCAAGGGCGGCATTCTGAAATTCCAAGGAATCGGTATCGGCCACTTCATCCGGCTCCGATTCTTCGATGACGCTGACCACCATTTTGGCGACGTCATCGACGTTTAAGCCCTCCTCGGCGGCCGCATCGTCCACCGCCTCGCGCCAGACCAGGTTTGTTGGGTCGCAGTAGGCATCGGCGATCGCATCCCCGGCGACATTTGCATCGGCCAAAAGCGTGTCGCCAAAGGGGCCGGTGAGCGCCTCGATGTCGTTTGTCTCTTCATTGATTAAGGCCTCCGCCATCATGTTGGCGGACCTTTTGCCGGTCACGTTAAGAATCAGCTCCTCTTGGACAGCGACCAGATCGGCCAGGGAGGCCCCGGTCGTCCCTTCATCATGGTCGTCCCGAGTGGCGGCGTCGGCGACCATCGCGTCGGTGGCGGCAACCAGAGAGGGCATGTCGAGGGGGCAATCGCCCAAATTGCCGTCGCAGGCCGCTTTGGCCATGGCCGTTGTCAAATCGGTGGCCGGAGTGACCCCCTCGATTTGAACCTCACCGGAGGCGACGAGGGCCTCGACCTCTTCCTCCGTGTAGGACTCGACCGACTGCATGACTATGTCGTCGTTGTTCGCTTTTAAGATGAAGCAGTCCGCCTCCGATACCGGTACCTCCGCCTCACAAAAGCCGTTTGCATCGGTGGTGCAACCATAGATGGTGGGGAATCCCTCGCAGTTTGTAATCATCACGTCGGTGCCCTCACTGGCCTCCGTTGCCATGGCGGGTGATTTGAGGGTCAGCCCCCTTTTCCCAATTGTCAGGGCAGGGACCGAAAGATCGGCAGACACCGGTTCGGCCACGGTGACAGCAAGAGTGATGGTCTCTTCACTAAATGTTCCCCCATCATCGACAGCCTCGCTGTCATCCGCCGACTCACTGCCGCACCCCTGTCCGAACAGGGATAACCCCAGAAAGAGACCGAAAAGGATCGACAAAATAGGTTTCATAGCCCCCCCTTGTTATTGATAATTTTTTATCCATATTATGTTATCAAATAACCCCTTTGGTGTCACCCAAATTTACTCGAACAAATTTGCCTAAATTGTCCAATGTCCCTGTTAATTTTCCCTTGTGATTTCATGGTGTTTGACACTAAACTAGACATCAATGTCCAGATTTCAACTCCTCTCCCGGCGAAGAGGGAGAATTTTAGAGGCTTTGGCGCGGTCTTTAATCACCGAAGAGGTGCTTAAGAAGGTCTCTCTCGAGCAGGCCCATTTTAGAGAGCGTATCCTGTTTTCCCTCACCCACTGCTCTCCGCAACTGCGATGGTCAATTTTTTTTGCGCTCTGGATTCTTGAATGGGAGCCTCTTCTTTTCCGCTTCAGACCGTTCACCGGGTTATCGGCGGCAAAGCGGGATCGCTATGTCAAAAAGTGGGGGGCCGGCCATTCCTATATCCGCTATCTTCTCTTTCGTCCCCTGCACGCCTTTATCTATGCCGCCTATTATTCCAACCACGAAATTTCAGCAAAGCTCGGGTTTGTGGAGCCTTATGATGGGCGGGATGTAATTCGAGAAGCGGGTGACGCCGAAGGGAGGGCTCCCGATCGCGCCGCAGGCGGCGATGTGGCGTATGCAACAAGCCGCCACGACATCTCAAACCGAGCGAGCCACAGCGACGCCGAGGACGAGCGGGAAACCCGCAGGCGGCAGGACCCGCGTCGTTTTGGTATCCTCGACGTCCCCGAGCGCGATACCGAAATCAATGTCGAAGTCTGTGTTATCGGCTCCGGCGCCGGCGGGGCGGTGGCGGCCAAAGAACTGGCCGAAAAGGGGCATGAGGTTTTGATTCTGGAAGAGGGGGGGCCTTTTTCGCTGGAGCATTTCAAGAATCTTTCCACGATGGAAAGAAACACCCTCATCTACCGCGACGGCGGGATGACGACGACAATCGGCGTTCCGATGGTTCTCCTCCCCACCGGAAAAGGGGTTGGAGGAACGACGATCATCAATTCCGGCACCTGTTTCCGGACCCCCAAAAAAGTTTTTGACCGGTGGTGGAATGATTTTGGCCTCGATCTGACCCCCGAATTGATGAACCCGTTTTTTGAAAAGGTTGAATCGACATTGGGTGTGGCTCCTGTTGCCGACCCGGTTTTGGGGGGAAACGACCGGGTCCTCCAGGGGGCGGCCAAAAAACTGGGGCTTCACGGCGGCCCTTTGCAACGCAATGCGCCCGATTGTCAGGGGAGCGGCGTCTGCATCTTCGGGTGCCCCACCGGCGCCAAACAGAGCATGGAGCGGAGCTACCTCCCTCTGGCCTTTAAGGCAGGGGCGCGGCTTTATCCCTTTTGCAGAGTCGAACGTCTCCACCGGCGGCCCGGCAGAGTCTACCGGATCGACGCCCGTTTTTTTGATCCACAGACCGGACAACCGCGGTCGAGGCTGATCGTCTATCCTCAAAAAACGGTTGTCGCCTGCGGAACGCTCCATTCGCCGCTCCTCCTTAAGCGGAGCCGGATTGGCCTTCAAAGCGGGCAGTTGGGAAAAAATCTCACCATCCATCCGACGGCGAAGATGGTGGGGATTTTTGATGAGGTCATCGACGGGCACAGAGGAGTCCCGCAGGCATCGCAAATCGCCGATTACGAGGAAGAAGGGATGATGTTCGAGAGCGTTTTTTTCCCGCCATGGCTTTTGGCCACCAGCATTTTTCAGGTCCAGGAAAAACACGCCGAAATCATGCGGGCCTACCGAAGGGTCGGCGTCTACGGCTTTCTGGTTCACGACGAAAACCGGGGGCGCGTTGTTTCAGGCCCCGGCGGGAGGCCGATTGTCTTCTACAATCTGGGCCATCGGGAGAAGGAACTTTTTGTAAAGGGGCTTAAAATTCTGGCGCGTCTTTTCTTTTCCGCCGGCGCCCGGAAGGTTTATCCCACCGTCCGGACGATTCACGAAATCAGCTCGGTGGAAGAGATGGAAAAAGTCGAGAGCCGGCAGATCCGGCGGCGCGATCTCGAATCGGCGGCGTTTCATCCGCTGGGGACCTGCCGGATGGGGATGGATCCGAAGAGGTCGGTGGTCGATGAAAACCTTCGGGTGCATGGGGTGGAGAATCTATGGGTGGCTGATGGCTCGGTCTTTCCCACCTCGCTCGGCGTCAACCCGCAGATCACCATCATGGCGTTCGCAACCCGTTGCGCGGAGGGGATTCACTCTGCTTGACTCTGTTTGCGGCTTAAGCCAGTAAGAGACAATTCAGTCTCGGTGTCTGCTTTCGGTTTTGTCGGAACTCGCGGTCTATTTAATCGCCACTCTATCCGGTCGTTGGGCTTAAGCAATGTTCCGATTGGCGATGTTCATTGAGGTGCGCTCAAACAGCCGACAAAACCTGAAAGACATCCACTCGAGACTGAATTGTCAGGTGAACTGAAAACCTTTATGAACAAAAAAATTCTCTTTCTCCTCGTTGCCCTTCTGGCTGTTATCATCGCCTGGTCTTACCTTAAGGAAGGGACCAACGGTGGATACAGCCTTGTGGGTAAACAGGCGCCTGATTTCAGTCTTAAGGACGAAAAAGGACAGAAAGTGGCGTTAAGTCAGTACAGGGGCAAAGTGGTGCTTCTCCACTTCTGGGCCACATGGTGCCCGCCGTGCGTCGAGGAGTTCCCCTCGCTGGACAGGCTCGTTCAAAAATTCGATGGGGCAAAATTTGCCCTGATCGCGGTGTCGGTTGACGAGGAGGGGATGGAGGCGGTGAGGGAGTACGGGACCTATCGCCTGCCGGAGAGTTTTTTGATCGACAAAAACGGCAAAGTGACAAAAAAGATTTCCGGGCCGCAGGACTGGGAACATCCGAGGTGGGAGGGAACCATTGGGAAAATGGTAAATGTCAAATGACAAAGTTCAAAGGAAAAAACAATGTCAAATTTCAAATGACAAATTGAGCATTGTTTTTTGTCTTTTCTTTTGACATTTGAACTTTGACATTTGGAATTTACCTACCATCTCAACACCACCTTCCCAAATATCCCCCCCTTCTCCAGCATTTCATGTCCTTTCCCGATCTCCGTGTACGGCAGAACCTCATGAATCACCGGCCTTAATTTTCTCTTCCCGATCCATTGGACGATTTCCTCCAAATCGCGCCTGTTTCCCATGGTGGAACCGATAATCTGCTGGTGTTTCATAAATACATGACGGAGGTTGATCGACACATCGGCGCCGGTGGTTGCGCCGCAGGTGACGAGCCTTCCCCCTTTGGCAAGGGCCTTAAGGGCCTCCTTCCAGACTTTGGCCCCCACATGTTCGAAAACGACATCAACGCCGCGGCCGCCCGTCAGTTCCAGGGTTCGCTTGCCGATTTCTTCCTGATAATGATCGATGACATCGTCCGCCCCCAAACCTTCAAGTTTCTTTTTTGTTTCATCCGATCCTGCCGTGGCAATAACCCGCGCCCCTTTCAGTTTGGCGATTTGAATGGCCGCAGTCCCGATGCCGCTGGCGCCTGCCATGACGAGCGCCGTCTGTCCCGCTTGAATGTCCGCTTTGCGGACCAGCATCTGCCAGGCGGTCATGAAGACAAGGGGAAAGGCGGCCCCTTCTTCAAACGGGATGGAAGAAGGAAGAGGGATGACCCGGTTTTCGGGGAGGCAAAGAAACCGGCGATGGGCGCCGTCGCAGTTCTCGCCTAGAATTTGATAGTGGACGCAAAGGGCCTCGTTGCCCGACTTGCATGGCGGACATTTTCCGCATCCGAATCCGGGGTTCCAGAAGACTCGATCCCCTTTTTTAAAGGAAAGGACTTTCGAGCCGATGTCGGCAACAACGCCGCAACCGTCGCTTCCCGGAACAAGGGGGAGAGGGAGGTTTAGATGGTGAGCAAGCGTCGGATTTATTCCGCGCGAGCGAACGGGGGGTGCGGGGGCGCCAGCGGCAAAGCCCCCGATTAAATGCTTGAGAAGTCCCTGGCGGATCCACACGTCGAGATGGTTCAGGCTTGTGGCCTTGGCCTCGATTTTTACTTCGTTTGCGTCCGGTTTGGGTTCGGGGATTTCGTCGATGACGAGTTTATCGATGCCGCCATATTCGTGGATGCGGATGGCCTTCATTTCACTACTCGTGTTTCACCTGCTTGACCCGATTCTTCTCATCCACAATCACCTTGTTCGGTTTGTGCGTCTTATATTCCTCGGGGGTCAGATTGACAAAGCTGGTGATGATGATGATGTGCCCCTTTTTAATCAGCCGGGCGGCGGCGCCGTTGATGCAGACCGTGCCGGAGCCTTTGGGGGCAGGGGGCATGCAGTAGGTGTAGAGCCGGTGCCCTTCGGTGGCATCCCAGATATGGACCATTTCGTTGATCAAAAGACTTGCTTTTTCCATTAACTCGCTATCCAGCGTGATCGACCCCTCGTAATTCACATTTGCTTCGGTCACCGTTGCCCGATGGATTTTTGATTTGAGCACTTGGAGGAGCATATTTATTGACGCACCACGTTAATGAGAAACAAAAAGTTTGTCAACTTTCTAACCCCTCTGAATTAGTCATTTTTTTTTAAATAGAATCGTGATTAGCGCGATTGTCGGGAGTGACAGTTGGATAATTTTTTTCCAGGCTCTATTTAAGCCCTTAAAATCACTTGATTTTTAATTTTTTTTGGATTTTTATCATTTTTTTAGCAACTTTTTTTATTGCCTGCCGATAATGATATTAGCAGGGGGCATTATTGGGGCAGGTTGCAGGTGGCAAGAATATCATCATGACGGGAGGAATGTATGTACACACGCGTTGTTTCAAGCAAGCTGTATCTGGTCCATATGGTTTTTGTGGAAGGGAAGGGCTATCGCCAGCAGGTGATTCACAAGTTCCAGAAAGGGGACGATGTGCTCACCACCTATAAAAAGTTGCAGGACGAGCATCCCAACCTCAAATGGAATTTGAGCCACGAAGATATTTTAAAGGCCCTTGATAACATGCGCCCCAGCCAGAAGCGCCAGCTTCAGCGGAAGCGCAAGATCGAGCGGCTGATCGGCGAGGCCAACGCCATTGCCCAAAAACTGGGGACATCGCTGGACGAGTTTTTCAGCTTTAAAAACAGAACCAATTAAATCGATTAAATCGGGGGCTTTGCCGCTGGCGCCCCCGTGCCCCCCGTTCGCTCGAACGGAATGAATCCGATTCTCGCTCACATTTAATCCTTGATTAAGACCCTCCTTTAAAAAGCCTCTCCGCCCAAGACGGAGGGGCTTTTTTCTTTACTTTGCAAACCAAGAGCCAAACCAAGAGCCAAACCAAGAGAGTCCCCTTGTCTTCGCAATTTTCGTAAGCCGCTTTAGAGGTGACTTGTCTCGAAGGCCAATGTGGCTGGCGGGAACGAAAATTGCGCAGTCCAAAAGGACTCTCTTGGTTTTTACATTATCTCCATTTGATGTAACAGGCTATTAGGGGGGCTCGCGTCGCCCCCTCCACCGGCCAAGCCGGATGGAGCCTCCCCCTCAACGCCCCTTCGGGGCTTGTTTCCATTTGATTGAACAGCCCATGGAGTGTTTTTGATCCTTTGAAATCGGCTTCCCGGCGGCCAAGTTTTCGATTACCTCTTTCAGTTCCTGCCGTTTGACCTTTTTTTCGTCCTGCCAATTGTCATCGAGCCGGCCATGATAGACCAGCTCCTGCTTCTCATTAAATAAATAGAGGTCCGGCGTGCACTGGGCCTTGAAGGCATCGGCCGCCTTCTGCGTTTCGTCGACAAGATAGGGAAAACCGATGCCCCATTCGCGGATTTTGATCTTCATCTTTTCCGGCGCATCTTCGGGATAATCGGGATGAATATTCGGGTTGATTCCGACGGTGTTGACTCCCAGTTCACCGGCGTGGCGGGCCAGTATGACAAGTCGTGGCCAGACGGCGATGGCATAGGGGCAGTGGTTGCAGGTAAAGGCGACCAGCAATCCCTTTCTTCCGAAGAGGTCGTTTCCTTTGTATGTCTTGCCGTAAGGGTCTTTCAACTCGAACGGCGGCATCTTTGTGCCGAGTTCGGGTGTCTTAATCCATCGCGGATCATCAGCCACCCCCCTTTGCGGTTGTCCTTTATAATAAAAAACCACCCGATGCCAAGCGCAAGATACACAATGGCATAGATATCGCGCGCCTCGGTGGAGGTGAAAAAGAGTTGGGTGACAAAGAGAACGAAGAGAATCAACGCCTCGGTGATGGAGAAGCGAAGGTTCATGATGATGACAAGCGCCAGTACCGACTGGGCGGCGGTCAGGAAAATTTCCTCCGACTGCCGGGAGTCCATGACCATCGGGCCAAAATGCCCCGCGGAGAGATTGTAGACAAGAGGGAGCATCCCCACCAGAAGCGTCCACTGATTTACCTTGGAAGAAATGAGCGTGCCGAGGCTGGCATCAGCCCGCGCCCGCAGGGCGAAAATAATGGCGACAATAAACTCCGGCGATTCGGAGGCGAGCGGCGCCAGCCACTGGACAAGGATAAATTCCTCGATTCCCCAATTCCTTCCGACCGCCAGAAGCCCTTCGGCAAACGGCTCGGCCGAAATGAAAATCACGTAACCGGAAAAGGCGAAGAAGAAAAGGGTGGCCAACAATCTTCTGCCGCGGGGCCAGGAGGCCAATGCCTCAATCGGCCCTTCGATCTCCGGTTCTTCGTGGTGGGCCCGAGTGGCCTGAAACATGTACCAGCCAAAAATCGCCAGCAGAAAAAGCGAATCGACCCACGAAAGGGAATGCTTGAGGGGGATGATGAAGCAATAAAGGGTGGCGGCCGTCAGGGCGAAAAGTTCCACGCGGTTGGCCGGTTCCAGCTTTACTTCCCCTTTTTTTGTCTTGAAAAAATAGGCAAAAACCACCGTGGCCCAGCCGAGGCCGATCAAAAGCCGGTTGGCGCCGGTCATGTTGGCGGTCGCGTAGTGGATGTATTCCGGATTTTTTCCCGCCTCCCACGCAAAGTACATGTCGACGGCATATTCGGGCAGAACCGCGATCAACGCCAGAAAGGCGATGGCCAGCGACTGGGGGATTTCAAACTGCGCCAGCTCCGCTCCCCATGAGAGCATGAAGGCGGCCCCGAAGATGGCGATGCCGGGAGAAACGGCGTTCCATGGTTCGGCCAGATGAACGCCGGTGCATTTGAGCACGACCCATTGGCCGCAGAGGAGGAGAGTAAGAGTAATGAAGCCGAAATCGCGGGGTTTGGGCATGGGGGATATGTAACGGCATTGAAACGTGATGACAAGGAAAATGCTTGAAAAGTAATAGGTCCTATAAGACTTATATGACCGATGAACTCGGTCCGCTCCTTCGTCGCCATCCCCATTCCAGACACTATCAAAAAATCTGTTCAGGATTGGATTGAACCTTTTCGGAGGCATGATTCCTCCATCCGGTGGGTGAAGCCGGAAGGAATTCACTTAACCCTCAAATTTTTGGGGAATGTGGAGGAAGAAAGATTTGAAAAAGAATTTTTTTTGGAATTCACGCAACTTTGCACCCCCTTTCGACCGATAAGGTTGGTGGCGGATGCGGTGGGGCAGTTTCCTCCTCGCGGAACTCCCCGTATTCTGTGGGTGGGGCTTTCGGGCCGAGCCGGCCTGGCAGGCGATGTTGATCCGCTTAAGACATTCGCTCAATCGGTGGAGGGTTTTTTTGAGCGGTTCGGTTTTCCGAAGGAGAAAAGGCCTTTTGCGCCGCATGTGACCATCGCCCGCATCAAAGAAAAACCGTCAAGCGGGTTTTTGAAGAAGTGGCATGAGGTCGGGCTTGTCTCCTTCGGTGAATTTATCGCCGATCGCATTGTTTTTTACAAAAGCGAGTTGACAAAAGGGGGGGCTGTTTATAGCGTCATTCGGGAGTTTCATCTTGGAGAAAGGCGATAGTAAAATTCCAAATGTCAAAGTTCAAATGTCAAAGGAAAAGACAAAACAACAATGTCGAATTTGTTTTTTTGAAATTTGACATTCATTTGAACTTTAGGCTTTGACATTTGACATTAAAAAGGGAGGTTCCATGGAAGCGGTTCAAATTAATACAGACAAAAACAAGGCCATTTCACTGGCGGTATCGACCATCGAAAAACAGTTCGGCAAAGGGGCGATCATGCGGCTGGGGGAGGCGGAGATTTTGAAAAACGCCCAGCTCGACGTCATTTCAACCGGGTCGCTTGCCCTGGATATTGCCTTGGGGGTTGGCGGAATTCCGCGGGGGCGAATTGTCGAGGTTTTCGGGCCGGAGTCGTCCGGCAAAACCACACTGACCCTTCATGTGGTGGCTGAAGCCCAGAAAAAAGGGGGGATATGCGCCTTTATCGACGCCGAACATGCGTTGGATGTCACCTATGCCCGGAAACTCGGCGTCAAAACGGAGGATCTCCTGATCTCCCAGCCCGATAACGGCGAGCAGGCGCTCGAGATTGCCGAAACGCTGGTCCGCTCCAATGCCGTGGATGTAATTGTGGTCGACTCGGTGGCGGCGCTGGTCCCCAAATCGGAAATCGAGGGAGAGATGGGGGATGCCCAGATGGGGGCGCAGGCGCGGCTGATGAGTCAGGCCCTTCGCAAACTGACCGCCACGGTGGCGCGCTCCAAGACGCTTCTTGTTTTTATCAACCAGATCCGGATGAAAATCGGCGTGATGTTCGGCAACCCCGAAACGACCACCGGCGGGAATGCGCTGAAATTTTATTCCTCGATCCGGCTCGACATCCGCCGGATCGGCGGGATCAAAGTGGGGGAGCAGGTACTGGGCAACCGTGTCCGCGTGAAAGTGGTAAAGAACAAGGTCGCTCCGCCGTTCAAACAGGTGGAGTTCGACATGATGTACGATCAGGGAATTTCGCGCGACGGCGATTTGATCGATCTTGCCTCCGAGCAGGGGATTGTGGAAAAAAGCGGTTCCTGGTTCACCTATGGCGAGGAGCGGATCGGACAGGGGCGCGACAACGCCATTAAATTCCTGAAAGACAACAGAGACATCGCCAAAAAGATCGAAAAGGCCCTTTTGCAAAAGGTGGGACTCGCGCCGGTGGCCCCGAAGGGGCCCCCTGTCGGGGCCGAGGTAGCCCCGATCGCCGCTCCCGCCAAGGAGAAAAAGGTCGCAAAGGCCTGATAAAAAAAGGCTTGCAAAGTGGACTAGACTTAGCTAAGTTTAGTCCATGATTACGGTGAATATCCACGAAGCGAAAACCAATCTTTCTTCCCTGATTGCCAAAGTAGAAGAGAAGGGGGAGCTTGTGCGCATCTGTCGAAACGGCAAGCCGGTGGTGGAGATGATTCCCTTCAAGAAACGGGGAAATCGACTCCAAACCCACCCCCAGCTTCAGGGTAAAATTCTCTATGATCCCACCGAGCCTTTGACCGAAGACGAATGGCCCGAGGAATTCCGATAAATGTTTTTGCTGGATACCTGTAGCTTCCTTTGGATGACCATGGATCCGCGAGGCCTTTCGGAACAGGCAAGGGCTATATTGGCGCCTCGAGAACAGGAAATATTTGTTTCGGCAATCAGCGCTTTCGAGATCGGCATCAAGGTCCAAAAGGGCAAGCTTCAATTGTCGCTTCCCCCTTCCCGCTGGTTTAAAGAGGCCCTTCAATTGCATGATCTTCAAGAAATAGCTCTCAAAGGAGAAATTGCGGCCATTTCCACGGAGCTTCCCCTGATTCATGCCGATCCCTTTGACCGAATCCTTATTGCCACGGCCATCGAGCATCGCCTGACTATCCTCACCCCCGACCCGCTGATTCAAAAATATCCCGATGTCAAATGGGCGTGGTGAATTAAAGATTTGCCTCGGCCGGTCTTTCCTGTGTAAAAAAGATCCTTATGCTTTCCGGCAACGGAATCCGCGAAAAGTTCCTCAAATACTTTGAAGGGAAGGGGCACGCCCGTGTGGCCAGCTCGTCCCTCATTCCCTTCAACGATCCCACCCTCTTTTTCACCAATGCCGGGATGGTGCAGTTCAAGGATGTCTTTACCGGGCGCGAAACGCGCAATTACCGGCGGGCAACTTCGTCGCAAAAATGCCTACGCGTATCCGGAAAGCACAACGATCTGGAAAATGTCGGCGTGACGCCGCGACATCACACCTTTTTCGAGATGCTGGGAAATTTTTCTTTCGGTGACTATTTCAAGAAAGAGGCAATCGCGTTTGCCTGGGAGTTTTTAACCGGGGTGGTCAAAATTCCCGTTGAACCCCTCTGGGCTTCTGTTTTCAAAGACGACGACGAGGCTTACGCAATCTGGCACAAGCAGATCGGCGTGAAAAAAGAGCGGATTATCCGACTGGGAGAAAAAGACAATTTCTGGGCGATGGGCGACACCGGCCCGTGCGGCCCCTGTTCCGAAATTTTAATCGACCTCAAGTGGCTCCACGAGGGAAAGGCGGCGAAGGGGAACCCCGCGACCAACGATGATGATTTCATGGAAATATGGAATCTTGTCTTCATGCAGTTCAACCGCGACGAAAAGGGGGCGATGACTCCTTTACCCAAACCCTCCATCGATACAGGCATGGGGTTGGAGAGGCTTGCGACGGTGCTTCAAAAGAAGAAATCAAACTACGATTCCGATCTTTTTTTGCCGCTGATTGCGGAAATAGGAAAGAGAACCAACAAGTCCTACGGGACCAATAGGTCCTATGACATTTCCCTGCGGGTGCTGGCCGACCATATCCGCGCCATGGCCTTTTTGATCTCCGACGGGGTCCAGCCCTCAAACGAGGGGCGCGGCTATGTGCTTCGGCGGATCATGCGCCGGGCAATCCGGCACAGCAGGCTTTTGGGGGTGAATCGGCCGATTCTTTTCGAGATTGTCCCGGTGCTGGTGAAAGAAATGGGTTCTGCCTATCCCGAGCTGGCGAAAAATCAAAGTTTCATCACCAAGGTTATCCAAAACGAGGAGGAGCGTTTCCTCGAAACACTGGAGCGCGGCCTTGAAATGATGGATACGGAAATCAGGACGATCAAGGCCCAAAAAGGAAAAATCTTCTCCGGCGAGGCGGCCTTCAGACTCACCGACACCTTCGGTTTTCCCATCGACTTGACCGAACTGATCGCCCGCGAAAATCATCTGACGGTGGATCGCGAAATCTTCGACCGAGAAATGGAAAAACAGAAGGGGCGGGCGCGGGCGGCGTGGAAAGGGTCCGGCGAGTCGGCGGTCGGCGAAGTTTATCATCAGTTGGTCCAAGAAGGGAAAAAGACCCGGTTTCTCGGCTATGAAAATTTGTCGACCGTCTCGAGGGTGACTGCCCTGATGGTTGAAGGAAAACGGGTTGAAAAGGGCTCCGAGGGATCAAGTGTTGAGGTTTTTACCGAGGCCTCCCCGTTCTACGGCGAAGGGGGAGGGCAGGTGGGGGATCGCGGTGTGATCCATTCCGATACCTGCACGGTCGAGGTGGAAGATACCCAAAAGCCGGTTGAGGGAATTATCAGCCACCGGGGAAAGATTACCGCCGGAACGTTGAAGGTGGGAGACCGGGTCCATTTGGAAGTGGCTACCGGCTACCGACGCCCCACGATGCTCAATCATACCGCCACGCACATTCTCCATGCCGCCCTGCGCGAAATTCTCGGTGACCATGTCAAACAGGCCGGGTCGCTTGTCGAACCGCACCGTCTCCGTTTTGACTTCAGCCATTTTGAGCCGCTGACGCCGACGCAAATCGAGGAAATCGAGCGCCGGGTGAACGAGGTGATTCAGGCGAATCATCCCGTGACGAAGGAAGAGATGAGTTTCAAGGAGGCGCAAAAGAAAGGGGCGCTCGCCTTTTTTGGCGACAAATACGGCGACCGTGTCCGCGTTGTGACCGTTGGCCCATACAGCATGGAGTTTTGCGGTGGGACCCACTTGAATCATTCCGGCGAAATCGGTGTCTTCAAGATCACCGGGGAGTCGTCGGTTGCCTCCGGCATCCGAAGAATTGAAGCGGTGACCGGGATGGATGCCTTTCGCGAATTCCAAAAATTGGAAAAAAATGTCGATCACCTGGCGGAACTTTTGAAAACGACGCCGGCCGAACTGCCGCAACGGGTACAAAAGTTGGCGGAGCAGGTAAAAGGGCTCGAAAAAGAACTCTCGCGCCTCAAAACAAAGATGGCCACCAGTGGCGTGGCCACCAGTGGCGTGGCCTCCGGCGGCGGCGCCGACTTCATGAGCCGGGTAAAGGAGGTCAAGGGAGTCAACATCCTCGCATTTGAAACGGATATCGACGACCTGAAAACGCTTCGCGATTTTTCCGATCAGGTAAAAAACAGGCTGGGGAGCGGGATTGTTCTCATTGGCTCCAAAGCCGGAGGCAAAGTTTCCCTTATTGTTACCGTTAGCAAAGACTTGACCGGCAAGTACAAGGCGGGCGACCTTATCCGCGACATCGCCGCCATTGTCGGCGGCAAAGGGGGCGGACGGCCGGACATGGCGCAAGCTGGAGGGAATTTGCCGGAAAAATTGCCGGAGGCGTTCAAGAAGCTGGAATCGTTACTGTGATTTATTTTGACTTGATTGAATTGTTCAGGTTAGATGTCAACCTCCACTATGGAAGAAAAGCACATTAAACAGTTTGAGGGCTGGTTTAAAAAGATGAACGACCGGTTTGATGATGCGAACCGTAAAATCGAAAATCGTTTTACGGCCCTTTTAACTGTTTGCACCAACATCAGGAAAGATATGGACAAGATGCATAAAAGCATCGATGTCCTCCATCAAGGAATCGATCAACTGCGAAAAGACATCAGACATATCAAAACATCTCACGAAAAATACGACCGTTACGAAGCCCGAATTGCCACGCTTGAACTTGCCGTGCACGAACTCGAAAGACGTTTGGCTCATTGAATGATTTTTATGGGCGCTCCCCTTCAATTTTTTTCCCCTTTTTTCCTCAAGGTTTTCCTCGCGTTTGCCGAGCAGATTCTCCCCGTCCGCGACAAAGCCGATCTCCCCGCCAACACCATGGAAACAGCGCGGCGGGCCGAGCTCCTGATCCTTGAGCAGGAAAAAGCCAAACAGCTTCTCCTGAAACTCTTTTTTGTTTTTCTCCAGTATTTTGCCGTTTTTTATTTTCGAAAGTCCTTCACCGCTCTCGCACGGGAGCAAAAAATCGACTATCTGAAAAAAATGGAACATTTTCGGATCTCAAAGGTCCGTCTGGGATTCTGGGGGATCAAGGTTTTTGTCTACTGGGGTTACTATACCCAGCCGGAATCATGGACAGCGATTCGCTATGAAGGGCCATTAGTAACAGGGAGTAGGGTTTAGGGCATAGGGTTTAGGATAAAAAGAACCCTAGACCCTAATCCCTAAGCCCTGGTCCCTGCAGTATATGATGGAACTCGAATGCGACATTGCGGTTGTCGGCTCCGGCGCGGGGGGAGGGGTTGTCGCCAAGGAATTGGCGCCGCTCGCCAAAAAGGGGCTTCGCATCCTGCTCCTTGAGTCCGGCCCCTATGCCACGCGGGAATATTTCGACCAGACCGAAGAAAACATGACCCGCCTCTACTGGGACCGCGGCGGCACGCAGACAAAAGACGGCGCCATGACCATCGCGCAGGGGCGGTGCGTGGGGGGCTCCACCACCTTTTTTACCGGCACCACCTTCCGCATCCCCCAGCATGTCTTGGACAAATGGAATATTCCCGACCTCGCTCTTGCCGACTTGAATCCCCGCTATCAACGGATTGAGGAAGAACTCTCCGTCCACGAATTGACCGACGAATATATCAATGCGAACAACCGATACTTCAAAAAAGGGATGGATGGTCTCGGCTGGTCCGGAGGACCGCTCAAGATCAACACCTCCAAGGCCTGCAAGCCGTACGGCTACTGCAACCTCGGTTGCGCCAGCGGGGGAAAACAGGGGACGATGGAGGTGCAAATTCCCAAGGCGGTGAGCCTCGGGGTGGAGCTTGTCCCCAACTGCCATGTGACGAAAGTCGGCGAGCGGGAGTTATGGGCGCGGATTTCTTCCGCCCCGAAGGGGACGCATCCCAATCATCACCCGCAGGGGGACTATCACATCAAGGCGCGCGTCATTTATGTCTGCGCCGGGGCGGTGCGATCGCCCGCCCTCCTTTTAAAATCGGGGCTTGCCGCCCCAAGCCCTGTTTTGGGCCGCCGGCTCACCTTTCACCCCGCGATGATTGTCTACGGAATTCACCCCGAGGAAATCGACGGCGTTCGCGGATTCCCCAAGGCCTACTATTGCGACGAGTTTTCAAAAAGGGACCGATTCCTGCTCGAAACCTGTTTTTACTACCCCTTTGTGGCGGCCAAGAACATCGGGGCCTGGGGGGAGGAGGAAAAGGAGATTATGGCGAGTTATCGCAGGCTGATGGCCATCCTCATTCTGCACCATGACGAGACCCATGCCCACAACCGGATTGCCGTTGGAGGGGAAAAATTCGCCGTCCACTATCGCATCGACGCCGACATGATCCGGAGCCTGACCCTGGCGCAGATTGCCTCCGCCGAAATCTTTTTTGAGGCGGGTTGCGAGCAGGTGGTGATTCCCGCCTCCGACAAGCTGATTGTTCATCGGGACGAGCGGCACAAACTGAAGGAATATGTCTCGGAAAAGAACATGATCCTCAACAAAGTGACGCTCACCTCCGCGCATCCGCAAGGGGGATGCGGGATGGGGCAGGATGTCGCCCATTCGGTGGTCAATTCGTACGGCCAGGTGCATGGCCATCCGTGGCTCTTTGTGATGGATGCCAGCGTCTATCCGCAGTGCGTCGAAGTGAATCCCTATCTCACCATCATGGCCCTGGCCGACCGCTCCGCCGAGTTTGCCCGCGAGAACATCGAAAGTCTGTTGCGCTGATTTTTCTTCCGGGTTAGTTCCCCTTTCCATGTGAGCGAGGATCTGGCTTTGCCAGTCCGAGCGAACAGGGGGTGCGGGGGCGCCAGCGGCAAAGCCCCCGATCTTATGTCTTTTTCTTTCAAAATCACCAAACAGGGCAAAAACACCAAGGCTCGTCTCGGTGAAATCACCACGCCTCACGGCCTGATCCATACCCCCGTTTTCATGCCGGTAGGAACAGCGGGGAGCATCAAGGCGATGAAGCCCGAAGAGGTGGCGGGGATGGGGGCGGAGATTATTCTGGCCAATGCGTATCATTTATACCTGCGCCCAGGCCACAAATTGGTCGAAAAACTGGGAGGACTTCACCGGTTCATGAACTGGCCCGGCCCCATTTTGACCGACAGCGGCGGGTATCAGGTCTTCAGCCTCGGCCGCGAACCGGACCAGCGCCAGCAGGGGGGAAGGCACACCGAGCTGGAAGAATTAAGAAAAACCAAACTGGCGAAGATCACCGAAGAGGGGGTGCACTTTCAATCGCATGTCGATGGAAGCCCCCATTTCATGACGCCGGAGCTTTCCATTGAAATTCAGGAGGCGCTCGGCTCCGACATCATGATGGTTTTTGATGATTGCACCCCTTATCCGGCGACGATTGAAGAGACCCGGGCGTCGATGGAGAGGTCGTTGCGATGGGAAGAAAGGTCGTTGAAGGCAGTGGATCGTGGATCGTGGATGGTGGATAGTGAAAAGCAAAAAACAAAGAGTGAAGGTAGGGCGTTGTTTGCCATAATTCAGGGAGGGATATATCGGGAATTGAGGAGGGAGTGTCTCGAACGATTGATGCAAATTAACGATTCACGATCCACGCCTGCCCGCCTGCAGTTTGGAGGGATTCACGATCCACGATTCTCCGGTTACGCCATCGGCGGCCTCTCCGTCGGCGAGCCGATCGAACAGATGTACGAAATGGCGGCTTATTGTGCGTCTCTCATTCCATCCGACTATTCCCGCTATCTCATGGGGGTCGGGTGGCCTACGGATATCATCGCCTGCATCGACCACGGCATCGATATGTTCGACTGCGTCATCCCCACACGCAACGCGAGGAACGGTCAATTATTTGTCCCCAGCGGGACAATTCAAATCAAGCAGAATCAATATGCAGAAGATGGCCGTCCCATCGACGAGGCCTGCAGTTGCTACACCTGTTGCCATTACTCGCGCGCCTATCTGCGTCACCTCTACCTCTCCCGCGAGGTAATGTCGCCGGCGCTCAACACAATTCACAATTTACATTATTTTTTGAATCTGTTAGGGGAGGTGCGGCTTGCGATTGAAAACGATCGCTTCCCGGAATTCAAAAACAATTTTTTCAACAAAATTCGAGGTGACTAAATGAATTTTATCTCAACCGTCCATGCTCAAGAACAGCAACCAGCCCCCGGACAGGCGCCGGGAGGGGGACTCTTTGGAATGTTTCTGCCGCTCATCCTTATTTTTGTCATTTTTTATTTTCTGATCTTCCGCCCCCAGCAGAAGCAACAAAAACAGAAGCAAAAGATGATCAACGAATTAAAACGGGGGGATGAGGTCGTCACCAACGGCGGCATCTACGGAAAAATCAGCGATCTGGCGGAGTCGTTTGTCATGCTCCAAATCGCCAATAACGTGACCATCAAGCTCGACCGGTCGCAGGTGAACACGGTGCGCGGCGTGCCGGAAACCCAGATGGCAAAAAAATAATGACTGAATACTATAAGTGGAAGGTCATCGGCATTCTGGCGGCCGTCGCGGTCTCTCTCTACATCCTTGTTCCCACCCTTTTTAATCTCAAGTCAGTCGCCGATTCGGAATACGCGGCCCCTGCCGGCCTCGCCCGGTACTTTCCAAAAAAGGGGATAAATCTGGGGCTCGACCTTAGAGGCGGGCTCTACCTGGAGATGGAGGTCGATTTAAACGAGGCGGTCAAAAACCGCGTGGATGTCCTCATCACCGAAATCGAGCGGATTCTCCCCCAAAAAGATTTTCCGGGCCTTGCGCTTGCGCGTGTGGCCAAAACCAGCCGGGTGCGCGTTTTTCTCCCTGCCGACAAACGGAGCCTCTTTCTTGACCAACTGCGGGAAAATTTCGGCGACGTCCTCGATCCGGTTCTGGCCCCCACCGAAATCAATTTTCAAATCGCGGGAGGGGGCGATCTGGCCGATCTTTTGCAAAAGGTCGCCGCCTTGCTCAAGGAACAAAACATCCCTTTCGCCGACGTGGAGCGGGGAGGGGCCGATAATGTCCTGCGCATTATCCTCGGTCAGCCCGGAACCCACGAACCAGTTCTACAAAAAATCAAGGCAAGCCCCCTTGGGGCGAGCCCCCTCGGGACGCAACTGACGCCTCTCCCCTCTTCCGATTACACCGTTTTGCAGATGACGCCGGAATATGTCCAGCATCTGCACGAAATGACGCTGAAGCAGGCGGTGGAGGCGGTGCGAAACCGGATTGACCGTTACGGGGTGGCCGAGGCGGGCATCCAGCTTCAGGGGGAAGACCGGATCATCGTGGAGATTCCGGGGGTGAAAAACCCCGACCGGGTGATCGATGTCATCCGCAAGACCGGCCTTCTGGAATTCCGCCTGGTGGATGACTCCGTGGAATCCCAGGCGGTAAGCGACCATATCAACGAGGCGCGGGAGAAAAACAAAATTCCGGAAGGCTATTCAAAGGAGATTGTCGACAAGATCAACGAGGGGCTGAAGGGAAAAATTCCCGAAGACGACGAGATCCTTTTCGAGTTGACCCGCGACCCCATCACCAAGGAGGTGGTCAACGGCACTCCCTATCTGGTGAAAAAGCGGGCGGACGTGACAGGCGACATGTTGCGGACGGCGCAGGTGGGGGTAAGCCAGAATGAGCCGCACGTCAATCTTTCGTTCAACAAAATCGGCGCCAAAAACTTCGGCGACATCACCAAGTCCAACGTGGGCAAAAGGATGGCCATTGTGCTGGACGGCGTCGTATCGAGCGCGCCGGTGATCAAAGAGGCCATTCTGGGGGGGCAGGCGCAGATCACGCTCGGCTATGGGAGCTATCAGTCGCTCTTGAACGAGGCGGAGGACCTGGCCCTTCTGTTGCGCGAAGGGGCGCTCCCCGCCTCGCTCACCATCGCGACAAAGACGCTGATCGGACCGTCGCTGGGGGCCGATTCCATCCGTAGCGGGATTAATTCCATGCTTTTTGCCTGTGCCGTCATTTTTCTTTTCATGCTGGGCTATTACAAACTCGGCGGTCTTTTGGCCAACATGGCGTTGATCTTAAACGTCCTTTTTATCTTCGCCATCCTGGCGTTGTTTCAGGCCTCGCTCACCCTCCCCGGCATTGCGGGCATTGTGCTCACCATGGGGATGGCGGTGGATGCCAACGTGATTATCTTCGAGCGGATGCGCGAGGAAAAACGGCTGGGAAAAACGGCCAAGTCGATTGTCGAATCGGGCTATGAGCACGCCATGTCGGCCATCATCGACGGCAATCTGACCACCCTGATCGCCGGAATTGTCCTCTACCAGTTCGGTAGCGGCCCGATCAAGGGTTTTGCCACCACCCTTATGATCGGCATTCTCACCACGCTGACGACGGCGGTGGTGGTGACGCGGGTGGTTTATGATTATTTCATTTACAAAAGAAGGGTGAATCGAATCATCATATAACTTATGGCACCCAACAACAACAACCTAGCGGCGGCGCCTGCGGAAAACACCGGATTTCCGTTCATGAAATGGAAGTGGCATTTTATATCGATCTCTATTGTCCTGGGCATTTTAAGCGTCACTTTCATGATTGAGCGGGGCTTGAACCTGGGGGTCGATTTCAGGGGGGGGATCAAACTCGTCTACAAATTCAAGGAGCCGACGGGCGACGGCAGGATCCGCGGGCTTATCGAAGGATTGAACGTCGGCGATGTGCAGGTCGTCCGCTTCGGGGTGGAAACCGAAAACAGCTTCCTCATCAAGATCAAACAGCAGGAGGGGCGGGAGATTGTGAAAGAGATCATGGCAAGGCTTAACCAGACGCTTGGCCCCGACGGCTTTACGCTTTTGTCGGAGGAGATGGTTGGGGCGAAGGTGGGGGCCGACCTGCGCAAGCGGGGATTTTTCGCCATGGGGCTTACCTGGCTCCTCATGCTTGTCTATATCGGCTGGCGGTTTGATTTTTTGTTTTCGCCGGGGGCCATTGTGGCGCTTCTCCATGACGTGATCATCAGCCTCGGTTTTTTTGTTTTTTTCGGCAAGGAATTCAATCTCCCCATTCTGGCGGCGGTGCTGACTTTAATCGGTTATTCGGTCAACGACACGGTCATTATTTTCGACCGGATCCGCGAAAATCTGAAAAAACTCCCCGCCTCGGTGCCGCTTTCCGATCTGGTGAACCGGTCGGTCAACGAGACCTTGAGCCGGACCGTCATCACCTCGCTGACCGTCCTTTTTGCGATGGTTGTCCTTTTTCTTTTCGGCGGCGGCGTGATCCACGATTTTGCCTTTTTCATGGTTGTGGGCGCCATTGTCGGAAGTTACTCGACGATATTCATTGCATCGCCTGTTTATCTCGCATTCAACCGCCTTTTCCCGCACCGGGGGCTCGTCCGTGGAATCGGCAAAAGGTAGATGAAAGAATGGCGCATCAAACCGGTTCTTCCCGCCGAACAAAAAAATCTTGAGGAACATCTTGACATCTCCCCCCTTCTGGCCCGTCTGCTGATCAATCGCGGTTACGCCGATCCGGATTCGACCCGCCGTTATCTGACCGGCTCGCTCAAGGATCTGCCGAACCCCTTTCTTCTGAAAGGGATGAATGAGGCGGTGGATCGTCTGATTCGCGCCATTCGACAAAAGGAAAAAATCGTCGTCTACGGCGACTACGACGTGGATGGAACCTGCGGGACGTCGCTCCTGCTTCTGTTTTTCAAGTCGTTGGGGAATCCCGTTTCATTTTATGTCCCTCACCGGATGAAGGAGGGATATTCCCTCAACACCGGGGCGCTCAAAAAACTCAAAGGCGAGGGGATCGATGTCGTGATCACCGTGGACAACGGCATTACCGCCAATCAGGAGGCGGAAGCGGCGCGCGATTTGGGGATCGACGTGATTGTCACCGACCATCACGAATGTCCGGATGAGCTTCCAAGGGCTTATGCCGTCATCAATCCCCATCGGCCGGACTGCCCTTATCCCGCAAAGGAAATCTGCGGAACGGCCGTGGCGTTCAACCTGGCGCTGGCCTTGAGAATGCGTTTGCGGGAAGAGGGTTTTTTCGGCGCTTCGCTGTCCGAGCCGAACATGAAACAGTTTCTCGATCTGGTGGCGCTGGCCACGGTGGCCGATGTGGTTCCGCTCACCGGGGCGAATCGCATTTTCGTCAAAATCGGCCTCGAAGAGTTGAATCGTTCCACGCGCCCCGGCATTGTCGCCCTGAAAGAGGCCGCTGGGTGCGGAAAAACGTTGTCGACCGCCGATCTGGGATTCCGGCTGGGGCCCCGCCTCAACGCCTGCGGCAGACTGTACGATGCCTCAAAAGGGGTCGGGCTTTTGACTTCCGAAAATTCAGGCGAGGCAAGACGCCTCGCGCAGGAATTAAACAGCGCCAACGCCGAGCGCCAAGGGGTTGAAAAACAGATTTTGCGGGAGGCGATTGCCCTTCTCGAGGCCGACAAAGAGACACAGCAAAGGATGGGGCATGTCCTTTTTCAGGAAGAGTGGCATCCGGGGGTGATCGGCATTGTGGCCTCCCGGCTGGCGGAAAAATATTCCCGGCCGGTGGTCATGCTCGGGCGCGATTCCTTCGGCGCCGATATCCCCCGGCTGAAAGGTTCGGCCCGCTCCTTTGGCGGGTTGAACCTCATTGAGACCTTAAGGGCCTGCCGGGAACATCTGATCAAATGCGGCGGGCACAAGGCGGCGGCGGGGCTGACCCTCTTGCCCGAACGGCTGGAAAATTTTAAACGCGCCTTCGATTCCGCCGTCAGGGAGCGCGCCGACCCGGAAGATTTCAGGCCGTTTTTGACGCTGGATGCCGAGTTGAGGCTCGAAGAGATCGACAGCCGCTTGCTTACAGAAGTGGAAAAATTGAAGCCGTTCGGCGTGGGAAATCCGGCCCCTCTTTTTTGTCTCCGTGCCGTGACCCCCCGCTTTCCGCGCATTGTCGGCGAGAGGCACCTCAAATTCACCGCCGGCAGGGCCGGTACCGCCGGTGGGAACGGGCAACCGGCAGGGCCCCCACCAGTGGCGGGGCCGAATCTGAATGCCATCGCCTTCGGGATGGCCGACCTCTCTCATCTTTTGCAAAACGCCGTCGATCTCGCCTTTGCCTGCGAGTTAAACGAATTCAACGGCGTTTCGTCTCTTGTGCTCAATGTGAAGGACATCCATCCTCAAACAGTTCAAGAAACCTTCCATGCCTCCCATGGCTGAAGGGATGCCATTATATCTAGTTGAATTTAAATAGTTTTTACAAATATAATAAAAATTGCGCGTCGCGTTAATTTTTTTCTTGACAGCCAATGACGCATCGTGTTATCTCACGCGAGTTAAAGCGGACAATTGTGAAGCCAATTAATTTTTTTTAAGGAGGGTTCCCAAGTAGCAAAGCCAGTGGCGGATAAAGCGGCTTGGGAGCGGAAGTTGTAGGGGCAAAAAAGTGATTTGGTTGGGCTTAAATTAAGATAAGGAGGAGTTATGCCGGCTTTCAAATCGAAAAAAATCCATCAGGCGCAGTTTTTCAAGGAGAGGCTGATCCGGATTAACGGCGTGATCGGCAGGCTCGAGGGGGAGGTGGAAAAGGCCGTTTCCAAATTCATGAAACGGGGCGAAAAGTCCAGCCGGCTCCTGAAGAGAAATTTTGACGAAATTGTGGAAAAAATCAGTTCCTCCGATATTTATTCACGGGCGGCGGCCAAAAAGGATGAGCTTCAAAGGGAAATCCGCCATCTGGCCGACGAAGTGGTGGCCAAGCTTAAAAAGTTCGACATTCAGGTGGCCAATCCCCTCTTAAAGGAGGTTCGTATCAATTTCGAACAGATTGTGGACAAGCTTCAGAGCAGCAATCTGGTCGAAACGGCCAAGGAGAGGGTTGTCACCACGCGCGACCAGGTGCTTCATGTGTTGAGCATTCCGTCGCAGAAGGAAGTGGACGATCTGTCCAAAAAGGTGGTCACGCTGGAAAGAAAGCTGAAGGTGATCACGCAGAAGGCGGCGTAATAAAGAGTTTCAAATCTACCTCCCTCTAAAAAGGCCCGTCGGGGAAAGCGGCAACGCTGGAACCGGCGGGCTTTTGTTTTTTCATGGGCATTCCCCCGCCGAGCGCCGCCCGAAAAAAAATGTCGAGTTTAAGCGACGTGCGTGAACCGCCCCTCCTTTCCCTCCAAATATTCTTTGGTTGCCTTTCGGCGGATGCCCGCGGCGATAGCGCGGATAACGATTGCGATGGATCAACGGATGAAAATTGTGAAGGGACAGGGGCTTCCGGATAACCCCCTGACAGCTACGGCTTGGATGTGGGGCCTGGATTAAGGGCTTTGAGTTTTTTGGTGAGTTCTACAACTTTCGGATCGTTTTTGTTTTTATCATTTAGAAAATCTTCCCAACCCGCTTCCAGGACCTGATAGAGAAACTGTTTTTCCGTTTTGGCGCTCACAGGAGAGTCATAAGGCACTTGTAACGGTTTATCGGAATATTGTTTGAACGTCTCTCCGATTAGTTCGGGATTGGCCCAAAATATTTCCACAAAATCAGAGGGAATAACTTCAGCGGGCTCGCCATCAAGACCATAGGAGGTAAAGTGGGCAAGAAATTTAAAAAATTCAGTGCATAATTCTTTGTCCATCCCTTGAGCAAGCAAGGGATGCATTTGAGTTAAAGTGGCAAAAACAACATCCCAATAATCAAACCAGGAATCACCCTTTTGTTTTTCGACGTTCTGCAGAATCTTAATGATTTCCATTCGACTCATTGTTTTTGTCTCAACACGAGGATTGGCTGTCTCTGCATAAACGACCGGTTGGGTAAGAAAGAGCTGGATACAGATAAGAGCGGAAAAAATTGGCGCGAAAAGAGAAAGTTTTTTCATCAGGGTTTTACAATCAAAACCAAATCGGGATTTTCCTCCAAACGTTCCGCAAGCATTTCCCTGAAGGGTTGCGTATTTGGCGTTTCCAGCCCGACACAGCCGGCTGTTCCATCATTACCACCATCTGGATGGAGTGATAAAGGCACATCTCCCCCTCGTTCTGTTTCAAATGCCGGATTCAACCATTGGGACCAACCATTCCCTTCCTGATCGGTAAAAGATTTATAGTTCTTTGGAACATTCTCCTCGTTTTTAGGCCGCGGTTTTCCCCGAAACGAATATTCTCCCGGAGGCAACGGCCCTTTGTTACCATTTGTGACTTTGCCGCTCAAATTCCCCGTTGCCGCGATCCAGCTTTCCACCGCTTCCCCTTTGTCGTTATAATAAACCACCTTGTTTTCGCTGACGGTAAATTCCAGATGTTCGATATTCTGCTTTGTCTTGGCGGGAATCACAAGCTGATTTTTGATGTCCTCCGCCGTGCGGGGAAAATCCATCGTTTTGACCAGGTTTGGATTTTGATCGGTGAGCGACAAAACTTGGCCGATCAAATGCTCCTCGGTCCAGAAATCCCTTTTCGCCATTTTCAACAGGTTGTTGACCTCGTCCGTAAAAGAAAGGGCGTCCAGTTCCTTAAGCTGGGGATTGGCCGGCGAAACCGGCGTGGATAGTGTCAGATCGTTTTCTTTGATGGGATCCATAAAAGTAACCCTCCGCCCCATTTCATAAGCAAACCCCATGCCACAACGATGAAAAAATACTTTTAGTGATTACAGTGAGTTGAAAAGGACAAAACCGAACCACCTATCCAAAACCGTCCGATCGTCCGATGGGCGCCGTCCGAAAATCGGATGGTCTATTGTTCAACGATGGGCCTCTTTGTAGGCGCGGAGCAGGGAGTTGATGCGCGTTTGATAACCGTGCCCCTTGGATTTAAACCATTTCAAGACATCTTCATCAATCCGCAGGGTGAGTTGGAACTTGCGCGGTCTCGTCGCGCTCAACTCCCTGCCGATGATTGAGTTGGCAAAAACATCGGGGGGAATTTCCGGAGAATCGGAAAAGTCGATATTTTCCTCCCCTTCCTGCAGGGAACGGACCCTTGACCAGTTTGTGCCGCTTTTTCCAAACCGGCGCAGTTTTTTGAGTGTGTCACTTGAGTACCTGGCAATTTTTGGCTTTTTCATAAGACCTCCTTTCCGACCTGCTTGCCACCCTTAACGAGATGCATCGAATTTTGTCCCCCCGGAGGGTGTAAACCAGTTTCAAAACAACCCCCTTTACCTCCGCAAAATCGGCATACCGCTTTTCCTTTTCAGAATCTCTGGTTACATCGACTGAAACCTTAAATGGCGATTCAAAAACCAGATCGGCATCCAAAAAATCGACCCCATGTTTTGCCGCATTGCCCAGCCGTTTGGCCTCATCCCATTCATAAGTCGCCACAACTAAAATTGTAGCCACAATTTGAAGTTACGTCAATCTTTTCTTTTATCGTTTTTGTTCGCTCCGTCTCATGACTACCCCTTTTTCTCATTTTGATTAAGGGTTCCGGGCCTCCCGCCACTGGTTCAAGCGAGGTGGGAGCGGAGCTGGAAAGGACAATATGGAGACGGTTGGGGATGCCCGCGGTGCCGGCACGGATAATGATTGCGATTGGGTTGCGGATCACTCCGAAGGCAATAAATCTTTCAATTCTTTGGCGCGTTGAACGGTCATTTCGAGCATGCAATAGGTTCCTGCAACTGCCGAATAGGTACCACCGCCAGCGGCCAGATAATGGACTTCACAGTTCTTGTCGCGAAATTGAACCCATAAGCGTTGGGCGGCCCGAATATCCTTTTTTAGTCGGGTATCTGTTTGTTCGTCGCCATATCCACCTTCTTCGACAGCTTTCAATAATTTTTGATATTTCTGATTCAGTAAACCGTCCTGGATTTCAAACTCCGAAGAATTGCAGTCACGACTATTGAAATCGTTGCCGTCCGCATGTTCTAAGCACTTGCTGTATTCCGGCGAATACGGTTCCTTGGCATTTGCCCAACTGCCGATTAATAAACAAATTCCAATCGCGGTGAGCCATCGTTTCATACCGATTTCCCCCTTATTCCAGATTGATCAGCAACATTAACGCCTCTTTGAGTTCCTGATCAAAGCGTTTGCTGATTCCATTTTGAATGTTGGTCGCGCTGTGCTCGAAATGGACAGGCGTGCCGGCGGCATTCTTCCGACCCCGCTCCGCGTAGATCGCTTTGATCAGTTCACCGTCATAATACGGCGAAGAAGGTTCTATTTTACCTTTTAAGGAATCGATCGCACACATCACGACGCCTGCGCCTCCTTTTTCATACGGGCCATGTTGAACCGCTGTTGACCAAACCACATCCTTAAGCGCCGAGGAGCGGCCTCGAATATCGATGCCGGTTTTACCATAAATCTTTTGTACACTGGTATCATAATATTTGTGCTGGATAAATACGTGTTGTGCCTGCTGAAAAGCCCCGGGTTCTCTTTCGGCAATCTCCTTCCATTTTTTGGAGAATTCCGGCGTGCCGGGCGCCAACCCTGCGAATTCACCCGCCCAAGGACGCCCCTCTGCCCCCAAGAATTCCTGCGGTGTTTTCTGATTGGTTGCGAACTGATAACTGCCATAGGAAACGCCACCATGATCGCCTTTCCCTGAAGAAACCGTGCCCGGCCCCCTTCCGCCAGTTTCATACTTTTTGGAGAGGGCACCCAAGATATGGTTGTCGACTTCTCCGGTTGCTTTCAACTCGATTGCCGGCAAAACATTCCGAATACTGCGAGTGACGAGTTCACGAATCACCGACCGGTTTTCCTCGGTCTCAAGCTGTTCGGGCAGTTGCCCAAAAACCTTATCGGTAATCTCATCAAGGCTGTCCCCTTTGAGAAGGCCCTCGAAGAGGGTGCGAGAAAATTTTTCCGGCGTGAATTCGGATTCAATCGTGTCGGGCAGAGGTGAGAGGTCAATGGGCCCGAATTGCTCAAGCAATTGTCGGGTGGAAAGGGTTGAAACGGGGTTTGTCATAAGAGGCCTCCTTAACCCCGTTTCATGAGCAAACCCCATGCCACAACGATGAAAAAGTATTTTTAGTGATTACAGTGAGTTGAAAAGGACAAAACCGAACCAACCATCCAAAACCGTCCGATCATCCGATGGGCACCGACCGAAAATCGGACGGTTTAAAAATGCCGGTTTTTCAGGCGGCGAGTTTCTTTTTGATTTGGACCAGTTCTTTCTCCAGGCGGTCGAGCCGCGATCCTTCCGTTTCTTTTTCCGAAAGGACCTGGCGCAAAAGCCAGTTGAGATAGGTTTGATAGGGGCTTCCCTGCTTTGCCGCCAGCTGACGCGCCGATGCCAAAACATCGGCATCGACATTTATGGTGATTTTTGTCTTGCCGGCTTTGGCCATCCGATGGCGCAGTTGTTGAGTTGCCTGCCGGTTAATCTTGAGATTTTTCCAGTTTGGCTCTTTCATGATAAAGTTTCCTCCCTTTTCGCCATTCACCCGACCCGATAATCCGAATCGCGGCGCCTCGATAAGTAAACCGCGTTGTCAGCACCCGGCCTGATTTTGTTCGGCCAACCAAATAATGACGCGCTTCCCCCCTCGAATGCTTTGGATCTTCCAACTGAATAGCGTGTTCATCAAAAAAACATTCCACCGCCTCTTGAAATGTAACCCCGTGTTTTTTGATGTTTCCCAGCTCTTTGTCGGCATCCCATTCAAATTCCATCCGGCTCGTCTACCATATTAGTATGGCTATCGCCATATTATTTTGCAAGGGCTTATATTTCCCCCCTTTTTCTCATTTTGAAAAAGGGTTCCCGCCGTCCGCCACACCTTCGGTGGGGCGGAGCCACTGGTTCAAGCGAGGTGGGAGCGGAGCTGGGAAAGACAATGAAGTAACTTAAGCTACTTTCTCATTTTGATTAAGGGTTCCCGCCGAGCGCCACTGGTTCAAGCGAGGTGGGAGCGGAGGTGGGAAGGACAATGAAGTAACTTAAGCTACTTTCTCATTTTGATTAAGTGCTCGTTTCAAAATGATAAAATCGCCAATTTATAGACACCATTATAGCCCCTGGAATTGGACAAAAACTTGGGGTGTGTACAAAGTTACCTAGTAATATCAATTAGTTATAAAATTGTTATTAACTCCCCCCTTTTTGGCCTGAATCTTGCTTTTATCTCTTACCAAGGGTGGGTCAGTATGTTTACTTTTGGTTCTTCCAAGTCACGAGTCACCGGTCACTGGTCACGCCTGCCCGCCGGAAGTGTGGCGGGGGTCACCAGTCCTTTCTTCTCAAACGCAGGCACGCGGGTACGCAGGCACGCAGGCACTGTATTTCTCTTTTTCCTCCTTTTCGTAACGGCATGCACCGGCATTGGCGGCACCGGCAGTTCCGGTTTAACCGGCGAGACCTCGGGTTCGACGACATCCGACGAAGGGGGTGCGACAAGCACCGATAGCGGTTCCGGCAGTGATGCCGGCTCGGCCGATGCCATGCCCGGCGGCGTCCCGATTGCACTCCCAAGTCTGACGATCGACACCGACAAAATCATCGCCGCCGCCGAGGCGGTGGGGACGGAAACATCAACCGCCGCGTCTTCACCCAGGCACCCAGGCACTTGGGCACTCTGGCACTTAAGCAAATTAATCCGCTCCGCCTGGGCCGCCTCGGAGCTTCAAACCCACGTGCCGATTATCGGCTACGCGGGAGCGGTCAGCTCCACCATCACCTACGATGACGGCACAACCGCTGAAATGACAGACGCCGATCTGGACGGATACTTTGACACCTATCAAGTCGCCGTATCGACGGCGGAGATTACCGATACCTCCACGAACGTCTGCGAACAGTCGGGGGTTGTTTGCGTTTCGGCCGCCACCGATGGAAGTTTCGAGGCCTATTACGACGACGCCACCAACAGCACGACATTTTATGTTTATCTGACTGATGGAACGAATTTGAGCAGTGCCATCAGCGAAGTCCCCAACACGAATTTTCTTTGGTTTAGGCAGGAGCCGAAGGATGTGACCGGAGGACCATCGGAACAATCGGTATCGGATCTCAATCTCACTGACGCCAACGTTATCTGGTCGTTGGGAGACGATCGAATTATACCTGTTATTGAAAATAGCGGCACTTTTATGGTGGTAGGGAACTATGCGGACTATTACGAGGCCGATACCGCAAGCGGGGCCACGGGAATTGCCTTTGGAGAGACAAGCTACCTGTCCAAACTGAACTCCACCGACGGCCTTCCGTTCGACACCTTCGATTCCGCCTACTGGTTTGGATCTGATTTTTTGAGGGATAGCGGCACGGCAACAGTGGAAAATACGGAAGCGTACAACGTGGTGAAAAAGTCAAATGATGGAAAGTTGAGGTTTGTGAGGAAGCCTCAAACTGAAATTTTGGAAACGCTCGATGAAGAATTTATTTACTATGCTCTAACCACTGATCCCCCATCATCAAGCGAATCAATCCCGTTTTTCCAAAATACTGATTCAGATATGACCGGTGTACAGGTAGCCAACACCCATGTTTTCGATGCCGGCAGTTCGTATGCCCTCGCACTTTTTGAAGACCAAAGCGGCAACAAAAGGCTCCGTGCCGTTAAAAGGAGTAGTAGCACTCGATTTGGCGGCAGTACCGCTATCAGCACTGATGTCTCTAATACTCCAGAGTTTAAAGACATGGTTATTTATTCTGAACAGACAACTTCCTCCACATACACCTATGCTCTTTTATTGGATAGCGCGAACAATATGGTTTGGCAGATTAAGGCAAGATACCGTTCATCCAGTTCCCAGTCTGTTACGTCTGAATTACTTACCTCTACCAACGGTATTGCCGTCGGCTCCAACCCTACCAGCATTGTCTTGAACGAAGACAAAACCAAAGCATACGTCTTGAACCAAACCGACAAGACCGTTTCGGTCATTACCGTTATGGATGGGACAACGGTTCGCTCCTATGCCAGCATCGCCACGCAAACCATCAACCTTTCGGATTATTTAAACGGCAAGGATTTGACCATGACCCCCAACCAGTTGGCCTATCACCAGAACCCCACTAGCGAAAAAGAATATCTTGTCGTGAGCGATCAATCCTTAAAGGGAAGTATCGTTGTGGACTTAAGCGCGGCGACGTTGAATTAAGGGCTAAAAAACCATCCAAGAAAAAAGACCGGTTAGAGCTTACTGAAGATTTACCTCATTTGTCAGATAACGATATGATCCAACAAAATTGCGGAATGAGGGGAAAGCCTTTTTCCATTCCGCCTCGCTACGAGCTGATAAAACGATGAGGACAATGACTTTTTCTTCATCAATATAGGCCACGGATTCGTAATTTCCATAATCATCCTTCAGAAAGTTGCGTATTCGGGCAGACTTCCCGTCATATGTGTTCACCAACCCACCCTCGGTAATGGAAATTTCTGGCGCTTTCTTGCGAAAATCTTCAATATCCGAATTAATTGTTTTTTCGAGCGTGGCATTTTCTTTGTTGGATTTGTGGACCACGTTGGTATACATACGTGCCGGGCTTTTATCCCATGAAGACCCGACAGGGTAGACAACCGCAACCAGACCCTCGGGCCTTGAAGAATTATCCAAAAACCATCCTGCCGGTGCTCGTACCATAAAAGAATGGTTTTCGCCATAAACGATACCCCCGTTTTTTCCTTCCTTTGTGTCTGCAAAAGAAGCGTGATAACCGGCCAAAAGCAGAATGCCGGTTACCAATAAGGCTGGTCGTTTCATTTTCTCATTCCCTTTCCACGGTCACCTGTCCAGTAGCCCCGTGCGACAATTTGTTCCAGACTTCCAATTCGGAACCAGCCCGAATGACCTGACAGCCCTTTGAACCGCGACTTATACTCCCACCTTTGTGGATATGGATCTTATCGGCAAACTCCTTATTATTCTGCACGGGGTTGGGCCCGATTGTCGGTACAGTCTCATTATTGTTTAATTGGACACCCGGCACGGTGGCGTTTTTATGACCGTTAATTTTATAGACTGATGGATAAGTACCCTCTTTAATGCCGGGATTCAATTCTTTTTTGTCGGGCCAACTACTGGCGGGAACAGTGACAGCGGGACCGCCGTCATTTTTTCTTACCGTTAAAGTGCCGCCGAACAATGAACCATTTCTTCCTCCCTCGTCGTGGATGATAATCTCAAATTCTTCTTCAGGCCCCGGTTGGGGATCAGGCCCCGTTGCCTTTCTGTCTCCGTACCATGGTTTTACCACCTTTTGTTTGATGGTTGGAGGATCAACTGGAAAACCGAGACCCGCCGCGGTTGTTTTATTTTCGTAAGCCAAATGAAAAAGTTGGTCAGTGACATATTCCTTCGAATAGTGATTTTCGACGCCTTCGTTTAAAATCTGCGTGCTTTGCTGAATAAATTCGTCCTGACTTAATTCCGGGACGGCTTTCGACATGACTGGTTCGGTAAAATCGACCGGCGCGGGGGAAAAGGGGGAATTGATTTCGTTCGACATAGGGTACCTCCGCCCCGTTTTATGAGCAAACCGCGTGCCACAACGACGAAAAAATACTTTTAGTGATTACAGTGAGTTGAAAATGACAAAACTGCACAGCATGTCCAAAACCGTCCGACCGTCCGATAGACACCGTCCGAAAATCGGTCGATTGGTTGCCCGCATGGCACCCGAACAAGCTCTCCCCAAACAGCTAACTTCTTGTTTTCCCTAGACCCTACACCCTAAACCCCAACCCTTGCCGTAAATGGCACGGGAATTGCTTCACCCTGTGAGATAGAAGTATGGCCGATTTTTTTTACATTTATGTGCTGTTATCAAAACGAGATGGTTATTTTTACACAGGATTCACCAGAGATTTACAGAAACGGCTATCGATGCATCAGTCCGGCTATGTCGAATCGACAAAGCGACGGCAACCCTTTCAGTTAATCTACTGGGAAGGATGTCTTTGCCAAGCTGACGCCACAAGACGGGAGAAATATTTAAAATCAACGTGGGGTAAACGCTATCTGCGGAACAGGCTACGAGATTATCTCACAGGGTAAAGGAGGTTTTTCATGTCCGGCGAGCTGATAGACCCCCACGGTGGGTACCGTGGTTTAAAATCGTACCAAATGGCTGAAATTGTCTATGATGCGACCGTTAAATTTTGCGACCGGTTCGTGGGTCGGAACTCGCGCACCCACGATCAAATGGTTCAAGCGGCCCGCAGTGGAAAGCAAAACATCGCGGAAGGAAGCATGGCTTCCGGCATTTCCAAAAAAACCGAACTCAAACTTGTGGGAGTGGCAAGGGCGAGTTTGGAGGAACTGCTTCTCGATTTTGAAGATTTCCTAAGGCAGAAGGGTTTTTCCCAGTGGGACAAAAACAACCCCGTGGCTCGAACAGTTCGAAATCTCGCCTGGGTTCCGGACAGGTCCTATAAGACCTACAGGATCTTTATCGAAGAAAACTCGCCCGAAATTGCCGCCAATGCCATGATTTGTGTGACCAACCAGACAACTTATCTTTTGAGCCGGCTATTGCGGCAACTGGAGGAAAAATTTGTCACACAGGGAGGGTTTACCGAAAAACTTTACCGTGTCCGCACAAATGCAAGAGGAGGTTTTTATGAATCCAATCGATGACAAAAGCTATTTTAACACCGTGATGGGCTCCGATTTCGAGCCGATCTGCACCCCCACCGAAACGGGGGAACTCTCCGAGGCGGAGTTTTTAATAACGGCCAATGAGATTTTGAAGGACGGCTACAAGGCAGGTCAGGATGTCGATTACGTGAGCGGCCGACTCCATGATCTCATTCAATCCAATCCGGAACTGGTCAAGAAAAACAATTTGCCAACCGACCAGCCAACCATTAAAACCAAGATTGTAGAACCCTACTATGCGGAGGAGAACGGCAAAAAATTCAATATAACGGGGACTGTTTTGGTGGGGCCTTTCAGCCTCGATACGGAAGGAAACGCGCGGCTTCACATCATCCCGCAGGTTGGGGTGTGTGCGACGGTGAGACAGGGCATCGAAAGTGACACTGTAGATAAGGACGCAGTGGAAATGACATTTCCATTTGGAGGGGGAATAGTAAATTATGGCCCAAAGTTCAAACAAGAGGATGGCTTCAAACGATCATTTGATAAAGAGGTCAGTTTTTGTCTGGCGATGCCCATGATTGCGGATTTATCAGTCCCTTTGAAAAAGGTTGATCCCAAGGTCAAAGAGGAGCAAAACAGCTTTAACCTTCAAGAAGGTTTCGACGAGCGGATCGCGAAATACCGGGGGGCCAAGCCTGAAAAATCCAAGACGGTGGAGCAGATGAAGGAAGAACAAAACACTTTCAGTTTTTATGAAGGGTTTTCGGAGAGGATAGAAAAGTACAGAAAAAAATAGCGATGAAATATCTGGATCTAATATTCATAATAGTCGCCTTTGTTCTGACTTTCCATGCAGGTTATTCCAGTTTTAAAAGGCTCAACAATCCCACGGCGTGGTCTTGGCAGATATTTCGCAACATGTCCAAAAAGGAAAAAATCTTTTATTACGTTGGACTTCTATTTTTAATTCTCGCCTACCTTGTTTCGCGGTATTTTTAAGTTCGTTCACCCAAGAAAACATAGACCGCACCGCGGGAGGAATCATAGCTACGAGCTGAAACAACTACGTCCGGGAAACCATCGGCGTTGAAATCAAAAGATGAACCGTCCGGTTTGCGGGCAAAGACACGGAAGCCAAACTCACTATCCGGAGCCCCTTCCAGTACCTGGTTGTCTGCCTCGTTAACAATAAATTCAGTGGTTCCTTTATCCAGTAGCGTAGCGTAGTTAACCACAAAAGCTTTCCCATCAGTGCCGCCACCATAATTTGCGGCGCCGATGACTATCGCGCTGACACCCGGACATTCGAAATCGCTGACAATATCCAAACCGGCAAAGCTGATTTTAGCATCTTCCACATCGCCAAACGCCGATTTGCTGTTTGAAAAATCGTTGAGATCAAAAACGGAAGTGGCAGTGGGCCCTGTATAACCCAGGGTGATATCATCGCCGTTTTGAAGGGTCGAATCATTCCATGATTCGGTAACATCGCCTCCAAAAAGCAAATGAGCCGCCCCGGAATTCATGTGGTCGTTGTCTTCGCCGTAGGCTCCAAAGGCAATATCATCTTTTCTGTCACCGTCCAGATCACCAACTGTTAAGATAGATCCCGCGTAATAGCTTACCCCATCACCTGACCACGTCAGGTAATCAATGTCAGGATTAGACTCGTCCGTGGTAGGCAGATCAATGGTTGAAGGCAAAGATGAATCGCCAAAAATCACCCACCCGTTCCCCGCACTTGCGTTTGCACTACTTGATGAATCACCGATCAGAAGGTCTCTGACTTCGTCCCCATTTAAGTCTCCAGATGCCACACCGTATGCACCGCAAAAACTTGAGTCTGCATAACCTCCGCTAATTTGATGGCTTAATAACTTGCTTTTTGCTCGCGTGCCGCTAAAATCCTCAAGGGTCAAAACATCGCAGAGCACTTGATTGTTATAATCGAGCAAATCAGGTTTTCCATCCCCATCAATATCCCCAATCCCCTTGGCAATCCCGCCGATGCCTTCATTTTCGGCCCCCACAATGGTGGCGTCAGCAACACTGTAATCATAATCAGCGACCCAATCGGTTTTCCCCGAATAACGGAAAATCGCCCCCGTACCGCTCCCATCCCCTTGAGGGGGATCAACCCACTCATAGGCCTCCGCATTGTTGTACCCCGGAGCTCCGGCAAAAATATCGTAAATGCCGTCTTCATCAGGATCGGCAAGGCTTAAGCCAGTGCCCAAATTAAGATCAAACATTGAACCTGAAATAGTTGTGGCGGCGGCCTCTGATAAAAGTGCTTCAACCCCACTTTCGAACACCGCAGAGCCTCCTTCAACGATATAAACTCGACCTAACGAACTATTAGCGAGATCAGCGTCGAGATCGCCTGTTAGTGGTAGCCCCCAGTATCTGGATCCCACCACCAAATCATCAATCCCGTCACCGGTTACATCCCCGCCAACAATCGCGGTTGCTCCCGCTTGTTCGCCAATAAACTCTGTTGGGAGGTCATCACCCTCATAGGTTATCGTTTGAGCCTCTAAATCCCCACTGAAAATCGCCCCCAGTGTAAAACTTAACCCCGTCACCCCATAACACACGCTCGGCTCGACGTAGTCTTCGTCGATGGATGAGTCGCAATCGTTGTCCACTCCATTTTGGGTGGTTTCATCCGCCGTGGGATAGACCGTGGCGTCGTTGTCGTTGCAGTCGCCGCAGATAATATCTTCGTATTGAGCTTGCGCGGAGGTGACGCAGTCGTAGTAACCATCCCCATCGGCATCAACAGGCCCCGTGCCTGTGTCGTCGCCCATATCATCCCCGCCGCTATCGATGGGATCGGTGTCATCGGGACGGTTTGAATTGCCCGGCCCCGATGTCGGGCCGCAACCGGCTGCCAAGATTGAAAGAAGAGAGAACATATCCTAGAAGATCGAGGATCGAATGATCGAAGATGGAGAGTCAGCCCAACTTTTTGGTCAAACTCATAATCATCTTACTCTCCTTATCGAGCATCTCCTCCAATAACTCCTTTTCCGCGCTGTCCATGAAACCCTGTTCCTGCGCGATAAAAACCAACGTTTCAAGCTCCGAACAAGAACCCAAAGCAATCAAACAAAACCTTTTAAATTCCTTTGCATATCTCCTTGCAAAACCTTCTGCGATATTGGCTGGTATTGAAACAGCCGCCCTCTGCATCTGCGAAACCAGCCCGAATTTCTCTTCGGAAGGGAACCTTTTTATCAAAGAATAAACCCGGCTTACAATTTGAATTCCTTGTTTCCAAATTTCCAAGTCTTTATACCGATTCGCTTTCTCCATCCTCGACCTTCGACCTTCGATCCACCATCCACGAACATATTATCGTCAAAAATCAAAAAACGTTGCGTGGAAAAAACCCTCTCCACACATTCTGCCCTGAAGGTAGTCCCCCGTAAAGTTAATGTCAACAAAAAATTATAAAAATCAAATAGTTAGTGGCATAGTTTTGACACCTTCGGCCGGAGCGTTCATTTTGTAACACCCCAAAAACCTATCCATTCTCTCTTTTGGTAAAAATCAGGCAGTTACAACCGCTGGAAATTAGTCGTGGGAAAGGAAGTGTGGCATATAAACCCCACCTGTAAAAGGGGGCTTGAGTCCTCATTCGTGTATCATCCAAGGGAGAGGCTGATGAAAAAGAATTTCACACAAGACAATTGAAAAGCGGCGGTGTATTGGGGATAATATGGTCATGGCCACTACAAAACCGCTTGAAGAAATCATGAAGGAGCTTCCTCCCGAGGCCCAAAAAGAGGCGTGGGATTTTGTGGATTTTTTATCCCAAAGATATGCCCCCAAGCCCCGTATTAAAAAGAAACCCGCCTTTAAATGGGCCGGCGCTCTTAAGGAACTTGGCGAGAAATATACTTCGGTCGAGTTACAACACGAGATTTCCAAATGGAGAGCCGAAGAGGATTGAAATTTTTAATCGACACCAATATCGCGCTGGAAGTCTTGCTCGGCCAGCCCAAGGCCGCCGAGGCCAAAGATTTTTTGGCAAGTGGCGGCGAGCGGGAATTGTTTCTTTCGGTTATGCCCTCCATTCCATTGGAAACAGCCTTTTTCGCCGAAAAAAATATGCTGTTTATCGCGATTTTGTTTCCGATCTGATTGTCGATGCAGGAATAGAGATTCTCTCCCTTCCCGAGACAGAGCATGCGTTTGTTGAAAATGCGGCTCGGATGTATGGTTTGGATTTTGATGACGCCTACCAGTACGCCGTTGCTGAAAAACACAATCTGACCCTCGTGAGTTTCGACAAGGATTTTGACCGGACCGAACGAGGCCGAAAAACCCCATCCGAAATCCTTGAGATGAAATAAGGGGAAGTTACTTCAACCGACCGAAAATCGGACGGTGGCGTCTCAAAATCGGACGGTTGTTCGATCCACGATCCACGAATCACGATCCACGATCTTGCTAACCCCTTGATTTTGCTATCCACGATTCACGATCTGCGATCCACGCCTCTTTGGCACGCCACTTGCTAAGTAGATAACTTGAACTTGTTGCAGTGGAAGAAGTTCAGCCATTTTCAATAAGATTTTTTGTATATAACTAGTTGTTTTTAATGATGATTCATTTTTTACGCAACTTTTTTTATGACCTGCCGATAACAAAGGCAATGTTTAGGTTACTGAAACAATGAGTTCTCCCTGTGGCAAGCCGCAAGGAATTCTCAAGTTAACCGGCTTTTAACCCCCGATCCCCCGTGGGTCAGGGTTGTTAGCCAGATATATAAGGAGAAGAAGATGAAACTCTTCAATTTGACGGCAGTATTGACTTTCTGTCTGATCGCGACCCTTACCGCCTGCGGCGGGGGCGGTGATGATCCATCCGGTGATATCAGCGCATCGGTCGATACATCAGACAGCTACGACGGCACACTCGATTCTTCCGACATCCTGCTGGAAGACAATACCTACGCGGAAGGCATAGCCCTCAAAGGCCTGTCGGCCGGAGTTACCGTGAATATCTCTGTTGAATCGACTGATTTTGATGCGTATGTCCTATTTTATGACGTGGATGGCAATAACTTGGGAGAAGACGACGACAGCGGCGGCGGCGAAGATGATACCGATGCATTCGTTTCGGTGGATATCACCGAGTCAGGTGACTACATGATTGTCGTATCAAGTGCTTTTGAGCTTGAAACCGGCGACTACACGGCCTCGTGGCATATTTATTCGACTGACGATTCTGAAGATGACTCCGAAGACGATTCAGAAGATGACGACGAAAGTTCAGACGATTCGTCGGATGATTCCGACGATGACGATGACACTTGTCACAGCGAGATTTGCGGCGATTGTTATCACTTCTCCTACACTTCGTGTCGCTGTGTTTATATGGATATCTATTGCCGGAACTATCACTATATGTGATGCCAAAAACAATCGAAGTGCGCCCCTTTCTTCCGACAATTTTCTCTGTCGGGCGAAGGGGCGCACTCCAAGGTTTGAGAAGGATTTAGGGGACAAGTAAATATTGACAAAAGTGGCCAACGGTAGCGATCGGGGCGAAAGTTGCCTGTTTACTTGCCTGTTCCCTTATTTCCCCTTGCATTCCCATCTGGACGGCGTGGCCGGTTCCGAGCGGCGGGTGCTGGACAACCAGTTTTGCCGACCGATGATTCAGCCCGGCAATCGTCTTTCGAATGAGATCGTTTTTTCTGGCGACAACAAGAATGACCGGGCTCACCCGCATCGCTCGGCAAAGGGAGAGAGGGTAGGCAACGAGCGGCAGGCCCACCACGGGATGAAGAACCTTGGCGATATCCGACTTCATGCGGGTTCCCTCCCCGGCGGCGAGGATGATGGCGGCGATCTGGGGCATTGTTCGGGGAAAATTACTTGAGGAGCGGGGGAAAGTCAAATGAAGGTAGACTCGACGGTGGTTGCCACGGGAGCGGGGGTATTGCAGGACATCGTCTTGTTTATCTCCTTCCCCGCCATGCCGACCTTTTCCAAGACCAGTTCCGGGCGCGATTGAATTCTTTCATGGGAACCTTGACCAAGGGTTGCCTTAAATTTAACCAGAAGGCAAAATTACTCGCGATTTAATTTGACAATAGGCAAAAATACTCGTAGTCTCTTTTTGTGAAATACCGTGAACGCTACCTCACGCCCCAAATCAAAGCCGATCTGAAACGCAAAATGGTTTTTATCGGCGGGCCGAGGCAGGTGGGCAAAACCACCATCGCCAAACATCTTTCGGGCGACTCTGGAAAGGGCTGTCTCAATTGGGACAACCCCGACAATCGCGAAAAAATTCTCAAGCGCGAATTCCCCGACTCCCATCTTTGGGTTTTCGATGAAATCCACAAATACAAGGGGTGGCGAAACTATCTTAAGGGGCTCTACGATACCATGGAACCACGCCGCCAAATCCTCGTTACCGGTAGCGCCCGCCTCGATTTCTACCGCCGCGGAGGCGACTCTCTTCAGGGACGCTATCATTACTTCAGGCTCCACCCCCTTTCGGCGGCCGAAATCGGGGCAGGCACCCAAAAAGACTTTGACGATCTTCTGCACCTCGGCGGTTTTCCCGAGCCTTTTTTCGGCGGCTCCCGCGTTGAAGCCAAACGGTGGGCGCGGGAGTACCGTCATCGCCTCATCCGGGACGATCTTTTGTCCCTCGAACGCATCGAGGACATCGGCAATCTGGAACTTTTGATGTTGCGATTACCCGCCCTGGTCGGTTCCCCCCTTTCGATCAACGCCCTTCGGGAAGATTTGCGGGTCAGCCACAAGGCCGTTGCCAACTGGCTGAATATTTTGGAGCGCCTTTATGCCATTTTCCGTCTCTCCCCTTTTGGGGCCCCGCGGATTCGCGCAGTAAAAAAAGAACAAAAACACTACCATTACGACTGGACGCTTGTTGAAAACAACTCGTTTCGCTTCGAAAATATGGCGGCCTCTCATCTCCTTAAATGGGCCCATTTCATGGAGGATACGCGCGGCGAGGACATTGAGCTCCGCTATTTCAGGGATATCGACGGCCGGGAGGTCGATTTGATCGTCATGCAGGGGGGAAAACCGGTTCGCGCCATCGAATGCAAATGGGACGATGTCGAGATCGGCAAAGGGCTCCGCTATTTTAAAGCCCGATTTCCGGCCTGCGAGGCCTGGCAAATTACGGCGGTCGGGAAAAAAGATTATGTATCGGGAGAAGGGATTAGAGTGTGTCCGGCAATGGTCTTTCTGAAAAACCTTGTTTGATCACGAGGCGCTTCGATGCCCCTGTTTTTTAACTGGCAATTTTTTTTCTTTGTTATTATATCCCGCCTCATATGAAAAAAGTCATCGGGTTGATTGTGGGGATTGTTCTGGTGCTTGTCCTGGGGGCCGCGGCCGCCTTCTATTTCCTGGTTGTCGGCGTCATCAAGGGCTCCGAACCGTACAAGATGACGGTGGAGCTGGCCCAAAAAAATGAAGAGGTGGTCAAAGCGGTGGGGGAGGTCAAGGATTTTGGCCTTTTCCCGGTAGGGAGCGTGAGCGTCACCAACAACGCCGGCGAGGCCGATATCACCGTCAAGGTCACGGGCCTCAAAGGTTCGGCCAAAATTCACACCTTTTTCTTTCGCGAAGGGGGCCAATGGAAATTAAGCGATGCCATGATGAGGACGCCGGGTTTGGCCGAATGGGTCCCCATCCTTCCGCTTGAAATCGGCGCCGTTACTTTTCATTCGGAATCGGGCACCGGGCCGGTGAACGAGGAGCATAAATATGTGCTGGGCGAGACAATCTATTGGACCACCGTGCTGGAAAAGGCGCACCGAAAAGGGGGAGAGGTTTCCCTTAAAGAAGGTCTGACTATCCTCGATGCCAAGGGGCAGGTGGTTTCCGAAAATCCCGAGCTGGTGATCTTCAACGAAAAAACCGCCTCCGGCGCCGTTTCGTTCGACAATCACGCGACACTCCCTTCGGCCGGACAGTATGCCTTCAAGACGGTAGTCACCGACCGCTTTTCCAACCGGAATGTCGAGCGCGAAGACAAGGTAACGGTGGTCAATTCAACAACGCTCAAGATTTCCACGCTCAATTTCCGCGACGAGGGGCCGGAAGGGCCGGTAAAGGATCCCCCGGCTTACCAACAGGGGGAATCGGTGCATTTGACCTTTCAGGTGGTGGGGTTTGCCGCCAAAGACGGCAATATCTCGGTGGCGGAAGATCTTTATGTATTGGACGAGAGCGATCAGATTGTTTTGGAAAAGCCGGCCATTATCGAGGTGATGGAACCGTGGACCTCCGAGGATCTTCTGGCCCTGCAAAATAAAATCGATATCCCGGTGTCCGGAAAATACAAGATGAAAATTATCGTCCGCGACCGCAACTCCGGACAGGATTACACCAGCTTGAGCGATTTCAGCATCGGGGGGGAAGGGACCGGCGCCACAACCGCCAAGACGACGGCAAAAATACCGGAAAAGACGCCGCCTGCGGAAAAGACGCCTGTGGCAACACCGCCGGCTCCCGAAACGACTGGCACCGGCCCTGCCGGGCCGATCCTTGTGACAACCACGTCAGAGCCGGCGACGACGTCCCCGGCAACATCTGAAAAGACGGCTTCGACGGCGACGTCCGCGACGACGTCGCCTCCCGCAACTTCTCCCGCTCCGGAAACAACAACGGCGCCGCCGGCCACGACATCCCCGGCGCCGGAGGCGGCACCGGCCGGGCCTGCGGCCCCGGCAACAACCACATCCCCGCCGGCAACGACATCTCCTCCGGCAACATCTCCACCGACAACATCTCCATCGGCGACGACAAGTTCGCCCTAGACCTATAATCGCTTGTATTCATCCGGATGTTGCAGAACAGGATTGACACCCGCCCTACCGCCCGATAGTTTCCGCTCATCATGAGGTCTTCGTCTATTGTTCTTCTGTCTGGCGGCCTCGATTCCCTCGCCTCGCTTCACTGGGCCAGGCAGGAAAGCGACCTTCTGATGGCGCTGACGTTCCGGTACGGCCAGCGTTCGGCCGAAAAAGAAGTTGAATCGGCCCAAAGGATCTGCCGGCACTATGACATCAACCATCAGGTCGTCGAGCTCCCCTGGATGGCGGCCATGAAGGCCTCGGCCCTTATCGACGCGCGGGAACTGCTCCCCGAATTGACGCCGGACGACCTGGACAAAAAGGGGGTCACCGAAAAATCGGCGAAGGCGGTCTGGGTCCCGAACCGGAACGGCGTTTTTTTAAACGTGGCGGCGAGTATTGCGGAAAATGCCCTTGCCAACTGGCTGGTTGTCGGCTTCAACAGGGAGGAGGCGCAGACTTTTCCCGACAATTCGAAGGATTTCGTGGAAGCGGCCAACCGGTTTTTCAAGTTTTCGACCCGCGAGGCGGTTGCCCTTCAGGCGCCGATGGGGCCAAAAACCAAAAAAGAGATCGTCCAATGGATGATGGAGCAAAAGATCGACCTTTCCCCCCTCTGGAGCTGTTACCGCGGCGGCGAAAAGATGTGCGGCGTCTGTGAATCGTGCGCCCGGTGCAAGCGGGCCCTCTGGCAGGGGGGAGCGGCGGGGTGGGTGGAGAAGTTGTTTTAAATGTCAAATGTCAAAGTTCAAAAAAAAATGCAAATATCAAATGTCAAATTTGACATTGTTGTTTTGGATTTCCTTTGACATTTGAATTTTGACATTTGTCATTATATACAATGCAGTCCAAGTTCCTCGACCGGCCGATCCCCTACGACGGTTCCCAACTCAAATCCCACTGGATTTTCCAAACAACGGGTTTGCGCGGCGAGGCCATCGTCTCTTTTATCGGGCCCTGTCGCGTCGATTTGGACAAGATGGTCGACCTGGAGGACGTGATCCAAAAAAAAACGATCTTTTCGGAGTCGATGCTCCACTTTCTTGTGGAGCACTTCGATGCCGATCTTGAAAAAACCGTTTTGCGCCAGCGATTGCTGGTCTCGCAAATCCAGCAGGAGCTGGCCGACTGCCAGGTGGCCGCGGTCAGAAAAGGGAACGATCTTTATCTTGATCATTTTAAGCTCAACGTCTCGATCGCCACGGCGTCGCCGATTTCGACGCTGATTCACACCGGCATCAATATTTCCAGCCGCAACACCCCCGTTCCGACAAAGGGTCTCGCCGATTTCGATTTGAACCCTCAAGCCTTCGCCCGCTCGGTGATGAATCGTTATGTCGAGGAGATGGAAGGGGTGAAGTGGGCGAGGTGTAAGGTGCGGGGGGTGACGTAGGGGCGGCCCCCTGTGGCCGCCCTCCATGCAGGGCAACCACGGGGGTTGCCCCTACAAGATTTATGCGCGCCAAAATCATCGAAATTTTTTCTTCGATCCAGGGCGAAGGCCTATGGGTCGGCCGGCCGCAAGTCTTTGTCCGTTTTAAAGGTTGTCGGCTCAAGTGCGCCTACTGCGACACGCCGCTCACCCATTCAAAAATTCAGGAGGCCCGGATCGAATATCCCCCTTTCAGCCGGCAGTTTGAAAAACATTCGCTGGAGTTCTCTGCGGAAGAGCTGACAAAGTCGGTGGAGCGGTATCAACCGCGGTCTCTGGCCATAACCGGCGGCGAGCCGCTCGAGCAGGTTGATTTTTTGGCCGAATGGTTTCCCACGCTTGCCGGTCGTTGTGAAATTCTGCTCGAAACCAGCGGGGTGGAGGTGGAGGCATTGGGGCGGGTTATTTCGTTTATCGACATGGTGAGCCTCGATATCAAAATCCCTTCGGCGACGGGGGAAAGGGCTTATTGGGAAATTCACGACCGGTTTATTGAAACAGCCAAACAAAAGGGGCATTATGCGAAAGTGGTGTTTGACGAAAAGATGACTGATGAGGAGATTGAGCGGCTCATGATTCTTTTTTCCAAACATCCTCAACTGCCGGTGGTCTTTCAGCCGGTTTCCCCTGTCCAGCGCCGCGACCTCAAGCGCTGTTTTGCGCTGTTTCAACTCTTTGCCGAACGTTTTCCCAAACGAGTCCGCCTGATCCCGCAGACGCACAAATTATTGTCGATTCTTTAAGATTGGTGTATGGGTGTGGCATGCTCACCCGCGAACATTACGAGGAGCAGGAACGGAAATTTCTGGCGCCGTATGCCGCAAAAAGCGGCGACTCGGAGGGGCGGATTCACCCGGAGGAAGAGCACCCTTGGCGCACCCGGTTTCAGCGTGACCGGGATCGTGTGATCCATTCAAGGGCTTTTCGACGTCTGGAGTATAAGACCCAGGTTTTTGTCAACCACGAAGGGGACTACTACCGTACCCGTCTGACACACAGCCTTGAAGTGGCGCAGATCGCCCGGACGATGGCCCGAAGCCTCGGCCTCAACGAAGACCTTGCCGAAACCATCGCCCTCTCGCATGACTTGGGGCATACCCCCTTCGGCCATTCCGGCGAGCATGTGATGAGTCGGCTCATGAAAGAACATGGGGGGTTTGAACACAATCGCCAGTCGTTCCGGGTGGTCACCTTTCTTGAATTCCGTTATCCCGATTTTCCAGGCCTCAACCTGACCTGCGAGGTGCTGGAGGGGATCACCAAACATAAGTCGGAATACGATCTCCCCGACGGTTCTTTGTTTGAACGAAAAGGATATTCCTCGCTGGAAGCGCAGATTTGCAATTTTGCCGATGAGATCGCCTACAACAACCACGATGTCGACGACGGATTGAAGTCGGGGATGATTGAACTTGAGGCCCTGAAAGGGATAGAGCTGTGGGAATCCAATTTTCAAAAAATAAGGAAAAAATATCCAACGGTTTCCCTGAATCTGCAAATTTCGCAGACGGTTCGTGCGCTGATTAATGTTCTGGTGACCGATCTGGTGGAACAGACGCTGAAAAATATCCATCAACAGGGAATCAAGTCTCTTGCCGATGTCCGGTCGAAAGGGAAAGACTGTGTCGACTTTTCGGCGGAGATAAAAAGCCGAAATCAGGAACTCAAGCGGTTTTTGCTGGCCCATTTATACCGCCATTACCGGGTAGTCCGAATGGCGGAGAAGGCCGAACGGATCATCACCGAGCTTTTCAGGGCTTATCTGAAAAACCCGGGGATCATCCCTCCGACTTTCATGCGGCGCTACGAGGGAAGCAGGGGAAAGGAACCGGTCGAGAGGGTCATCTGCGATTATGTTTCGGGGATGACCGACCGGTTTGCGCTGGATGAATACAAAAAACTGTTTGATCCACACGAAAGGGTGTAAAAGGATAAAGCGAACCATCGGGCTTTGCCCGTGGTGAGCGCGGGGTTTGGGGCCATCGAAGGCCCGACAAAGAATAAGATTAACACGAGTAGTCACATTGAAGGGCCTTTGGGGCCCCAAGTATTATGATGAACAATCAAAACGTTATTGTTTATCTTAACACGCCGCTCCTGGAGACGGAGCTGGATGGGCAGAGAATTGAAAGCATCTCGCGGCTGAAGGGAAAAATCCTCGCCCAGGCGGCCGAGGGATTTTTTCTTCAGGTTAAAGCTGTCGGCGACGAAAAGGGGTGGGCTTCACCTCCCCCCTTCACCCGGATTTTTATCCCAATCCACAAGATTGACTTCATCACGGCCGAGTAGGAGCTTCCATGTCCATCCCCGGGCCCATCCTCATCATCATCCCCGGCTTTTCCCTGTATTGGGTAAAGGCATTGTAGAGGGTGCAGGCCATGGTGAGCAATGACCCGATAATAATCAGAATGGAGACAACCTTGGCAAATCCGTGGCAACAAGCCTCTTTATCGCTTCCCGTCCTGATCAGTAAAAAAACCCCCACGCCCAGAGCAATCAGCTCCGCGGCAAACGCCATGTCGGCTAAAAAAACCATAAATACCTCCTTCAGTGGATGGGCAATCATATCTTGATCGGCCTCTTTTGCCTATTTTTTTCTTGATGCAGTTATATGAAGGGGCTAGAAGCCGGCAATGGCACAGGTTATCGATGGAAAGGCGATTGCCGCAGGGATCCGGGAAAACCTGAAAAAGGAGGTCGAGGCTTTCAAGAAACAGCGCGGCTTTGCGCCGGGACTCGCCACCGTGTTGGTGGGGGAAAATCCCGCCTCGAAGGTTTACGTCAAAAACAAAAACAGGGCGTGTGAAGAGGCGGGGATGCTCTCCTTTCACCATGCCCTCCCCGAGGCGACCTCCGAAGACAATCTGTTGAGGCTTGTCAACCAGCTCAACACCGACAAACAGGTCCACGGCATTCTGGTCCAGCTCCCACTTCCCAAACAGGTTCGTTCCGACAAAATTCTCAATGCCGTTTCCCCGGCCAAGGACGTGGACGGGTTTCATCCCGTCAATGTCGGAAATCTGGTGGCCGGAAATCGGTGCCTTAAGTCATGTACCCCGTTTGGGATCATGAAGCTTATCGAGTCGATCAAATACGATCTCACCGGAAAAAACGCCGTGGTGGTCGGCCGAAGCAATATTGTGGGAAAGCCGGTGGCGCTGATGTTGCTTGCCGCCCATGCGACGGTTACCATCTGCCACTCGAAAACTCAAAATCTTCCCGATGTAGTCCGGCGCGCCGATGTGGTTGTTGCCGCGATCGGCCGGCCCCGGTTTGTGAAAGGTTCCTGGATCAAGGAGGGGGCGGTGGTGATTGATGTCGGGATCAATCGTCTGCCCGACGGCAAGCTGGTCGGCGATGTGGAATTTGCCGAGGCCTCCAAACGGGCGTCTGCCATCACCCCTGTTCCCGGCGGTGTCGGGCCGATGACGATTGCCATGTTGCTTTGGAATACTTTGGAAGCGGCAAAAGGAGCGTGACGGGTGGGGGATTTTTATCTTGAGGTCGGGCGATTAAAAGATACTTGAAATAAGCGGCTAGAGGATGTTACCCTAAAGGCAAATATGGCGCAGGCACAGCAAAAAATAGAACATCCCTATATCAATGCGACCTCCGGTGTATGCGGCGGTTCCGCGGTGGTTGTGGGAACCCGCTTTCCGGTGCGGTCGGTGGTGAATTATGTTTTTAAACTTGGCTTGACGCCGGAAGAATTGGTGCAAAAATTTTCTCATTTGTCCCTGGCCCAGATCTACGATGCTCTTTCCTATTACTACGATCACAGGCAGGAAATCGACAGGGAGATCGACGAGGATTCCATTGAAGCCTGTATCCGGGATTTCCCGGAACTTACCTGATGGCGTTTCCCAAATTATATACCGATGAAGATGTCGATCCTCTGTTGGCCAGCGTCCTTAGAGAGAAGGGCTTCGATGCCGTGTCTTGTCACCAATGCCGTATGTGGGGTCAAACTGATGAGGCTCAGCTCCAATTTGCGGCAAAAAATCAAAGAGTCCTTCTGACCCATAACATTCGTGATTTTTGTCTGTTGGCCGGGGAGTGGGCGAAAAAAGAAAAAATGCATTCGGGTATTATATTGTCGCGGCAGGTTCACTTTTCAAAACTTCTGCCGGCAACAATCAAGTTGCTTGGAATGTCGCGCGAACAGTCGATCCAAAATCAAGTAATCTGGCTCAAGATTTGAATCCCGGTCAACGAGGCAGGCATCGAAGTCTATTTGGAAAGTCTTGAAGCTCATGGAGAGAAACCATCAGTGGAATATTTTCTGATAAAATCTCTTGAGATTGCCGTTTGAGTCACCTATTTTGTAGGAATGCTCAAACAAACCCCTCTTTACGAAATCCACAAAAAACTGGACGCCCGGATGGTTGATTTCGGCGGATGGGAGATGCCGGTTCAATACAAGGGGGTTATCGAGGAGCATCGCGCCGTTCGCACCACCGCAGGCCTTTTCGACATCAGCCACATGGGGGAGATTTTCGTTGACGGCGAGCAGGCGCGCGATTTTGTCAATTTCATCACCAC
>JACPFC010000031.1 GCA_016183175.1 Deltaproteobacteria bacterium | reverse complement strand
GGTAGGGGCCAGTGTCGCAACAGTCGGCCTGATCGGTTTTGTGGGATCGGTTGTTCCCCATATGGTCCGGATGCGTTTTGGCGCCAATCACCGGGTTTTGCTTCCCCTCTCGGCTGTAGGAGGGGGTCTTTTTCTTCTGGTCTGCGACTTTTTGTCGCGCACCCTTTTTTCGGGGGTCGATTTTCAGACCCAGCTTCCGATCGGCGTTGTCACCGCCTTGATCGGTGCGCCGTTTTTTGTTTGGTTGCTTAAGAAGAGTGCCTGAGTGTTCGCGTGCCCGCGTGCCCGCGTGCCCGTGTTCACGCAGGCACTCTGGCACCCGGGCACTTAGGCACATAAACCCCATGCTCGAAGCTAAACAACTAACGTACTGCATCAACGGCAAAAAAATTCTTGCCGACGTGTCGTTTCAAATCGAACGCGGCGATTTTGTCGCCCTTTTGGGCCCCAACGGCTCGGGTAAAACCACGCTCATCAAAATTTTAAGCGGTGTTTTGCGGGGCTACACCGGTTCCGCCAACCTCAACCTCATGCACATCAACCGGATGACTCACCGGGGCATCGCCCAGTTTGTGGCGGTGGTTCCGCAGGAGGCCCATTTTGTCTTTCCGTTTACCGCGCTGGAGGTTGTCCTGATGGGGAGGCAGGCGTTTCAGAAAAGTTTTTCGTTCGATTCCGCCGAGGATCTGCAAATCGCCCGCCGGGCGATGGAACGGACCGACTGCCGGCAGTTTGCCGACCGGAAGATTTCAACCCTTTCCGGGGGCGAGAAGCAGAGGGTTTTACTGGCGCGGGCGCTTGCCCAAAAGCCGCGGTTTCTCCTTTTGGACGAGCCAGCCAGCCACCTTGACCTCAAACATCAGTTGCATCTTTTTCATCTTCTGCGCGATCTCAATACTTCCGACGGCATCGCCGTTTTGTGCGTGGTCCATGATTTGAATCTTGCTTCTCTCTATGCCAAACGCCTCTTATGCCTCAAGGAAGGGGGTCTTGTCGCCCAGGGAGAAACCGCGGAGGTGATGACAACCGATCGTATCCGGGAGATCTTCGGCGTCTCCTGCCGTACATTGATCTCCCCAGACGGGAATTCCTATTTTTTTCCCGAGCGGGTACAATAGTTTTTTTCTGTGTGATTATGAATTTTCGTTTTTCCCTCGGCCTCTCCCTTTTCATCCACGGCCTGATCGTTGGTGTGTGCCTCTATCTGATCATTGACGACCCCTTCTTTTGGGGAGGGGGACTCACGGGGAGCAATGCAGTGGTGATGGTGGAACTGTCCGATTGGGAGGGAGAGGAGGGACAAGGGGGAGTGGAAGATCGAAAATCGAAGATAGAAGATAGAAAAGAGAAAGAGGTTCTTAATGTAAAAAATACGGCCAAGAAACAACTTCCGGCGAAAGATGAGAAAGTGGCCATGAATAAGCCGGGCCTGCCCGCCGAAGTTTTGACGAAGGCGGGATTTGGGACAGGAAATTCGCCGACGCCGGCGGGGGGCACAGGATCCGGCTTTGACTCCGTTGCGGGCCAAAGCAGAGCGCCTGATGTCCTCGACCTCATTCGCCAGCGGATCATCCGGGCCAAAAGCTACCCGCTCGCCGCAAGACGTCGCGGGATTGAGGGAACGGTAAAACTTCGCTTTCGCATAGGCCCGGACGGCAGTCTGCAAAACGTGGCGGTCGTGGCGTCGTCGGGGTCAGAGATCCTCGACGAAGAGGCGGTGGCCACGGTGAAGCGGGCGACCCCATACCCTTATTATGAGGGGGACATCTCGATGGGGCTGAAGTTTGATTTGAAAGAGTAATTCTGATAAAGCTCGTACGTCGTGTTACAAACAAAGAGAGTCCTTTTGACGAAGCAATTTTCGTTCCCGCCGGTTCCATTGGCCTTCGAGACAATTCATCTCTGGGCGGCTTGCGAAAATTGCGAAGACAAAGGGACTCTCTTTGTTTGTTGCTGATTATGTTTCATTTTCCCCCATTCCTCGAAGATCTTCTTCTTCGCTATATCAAAAAGACTTATCTGCCCGACAAAAGAGCGGCAGAAAAGCCGTTTAACGAAAAAGATTTTGCCTTTTTTTCCAAAGGGGCAAAAAAACTCTCCGAGGCCTATACCTCCGAGCGGGGGAGGGACAGTGTCCCAAGTCTCCCTCCCAATTATCTCAACATCCCCGTCTATCGCTCCGGCTATCTTCTCTACTTTCTGCCGGTCAATTTTTTAAAGATCGTTCATATCTTGAACGAACTCGATCCTTCGGAAATCATCGGCGGCAAAATCCGAATCCTCGATGTGGGGGCGGGCCAGGGGACTTCCATGCTGGGATTGATGGCCTTTTACGCCGAGGCATTAAAGAAGAAAAAAATCAGGGAGGCCTGGCTCGATTTCACGCTGGTGGATCAAAGCTATCCCGCCCTCAAGGATGCCCTCAATCTGCACAATGCCTGTTCGGCCGAGTTTCAAAAGAGGCATGTCGGTTTCAACTCGGCCTGTTTTATCAAAAATTACGACCTTCGGCGCGGCGGTTTGAGGCGGTTTTTACGCAACTTCAAGTATCATTTCATCGTCGTCGCCAATGTCTTGAACGAAATCCCGGACCGCGAGGCGCGCGCCGAGTTTGTCGAGGCGCTCATGACCGATCACCTGGAGCCGGCCACCGGCCGGCTGATCTTGATCGAGCCGGCGGCACAGCAAACCTCGCGCGATTTGCAGTGGGTGAGGGACCGGATTGTTTATCACGACAAGATCGGATATGTTTACGCCCCCTGTCTGCATCAGGAGATTTGCCCGCTCAATGTGGTGAACAAAAGAGACTGGTGCCATTTTTATTTTTCGTGGGAGAGGCCGGGGTTTATTGAAAAGGTCGATCGGCTGATCGGCAACAAAAAAAACTGGTTGGCCTGCTCGTATCTGGTTTTGGGGAGAAGACCTCCGGACTCCAAAAAGATGTGGAGGGTTATTTCCAACCGCATGCCCTCCAACGGGAAAGAAGAAGTTGTTCTCTGCGGACCGCCGGGGAGGTATCATGTGGAACTGCTGGACCGGGACACATCGCCCTCAAACCGCGCCTTTCACCAGATCCGGCGGGGGGATTTGGTGGATGTCGATGTCGGGCCTTCGGTTCAGAAGTACCGGGTGGATGGAAAATATCGGTTGCAAAAAAACGATCCGGTGCGGATTGTGAAAGAGAATTGACAATTCATTGTCATCCCCGCGAAAGCGGGGATCCAGACATGTCCCCATGAAAATGGGGAACCAGTACAAAAGACTGGATTCCCGCCTACGCGGGAATGACACAAATATCCATGAGGCGCGAAAAACTGAAATTCGGCGTCATTGCCGATCCCATTGCTTCATTCAATCCGGAGGCCGAAACAACTTTTTTTATTCTGAAAGAAATCACACGCAGAGGGCATGAAACCCGGGTGATGGAACTCAAGGACCTTTTTATTAAATCCCCCCTGCCCCCCTTTGTCAAAGGGGGGGGTGGGGGGGATTTGCTGTCACGCAAAAAGGAAAAAGATTTGTGTATGAGTCGGACGATGAAAAGGAAATTATCCTCAAAAATCTTGATTGCCTCTTCCTTCGTAAAGACCCGCCGGTCGATCCGGCCTATATCGATCATCTGACTCTGCTGGAGATAGTGTGTGGTGGCTCTACCTCCCCCAACCCCTCCTTACAAAGGAGGGGGGAATCTCCTCCCCTTTGTAAGGGGAGGTCGGGTGGGGTAGAGCGGCCATTGATGATCAACTCGCCGGCGGGGATCAAAAAGGCCATGATGATCAACTCGCCGGCGGGGATCAAAAAGGCCAACGAAAAAATATATCCCTTTTACTTTTCCGGCGTCAGCCCGCCGTCGGTCGTTTCGCAGTCGGGCGATGTCCTTCTTTCTTTTTTGAAAAAAATCAAAAAAGGGGTGATCAAGCCGCTTGATGCCGGAGGCGGGAAAGGGGTCCTGCTCATTCATCACGGCGATCCGGACGCCAAAAGCCTGCTGGAGGTGGCGACTCAAAATTTTACCCGGTATGTCCTTTTGCAAAAATATATTCCCGAGGCCAAAAAGGGGGACAAGCGGGTTCTTTTGTGGAACGGGGAACCTCTTGGCTCTTTTCTTCGGGTGCCGTCGCGGGACGATTTTCGCGGCAACCTCCACAGCGGCGCCCGGTTTGTCAAATCACCTCTGACTCAAGCCGAAAAAAAACTTCTCGCCCGCCTCAAACCGGCCCTTTTGCGCGACGGTCTTTTGTTTGCCGGCGTCGATCTCATCGGCCCATATGTCACCGAAATCAACGTCACCTCCCCCATGGGAATCCGCGAAATCAACCACTGTGATCATTCTCAAATTGAAAAAAGCCTCTTGAATGCGATCGAATTTGCGTTTAATACGTTTGGTGCGTGCTTCCCCTTCTTCAAACCGACACCCGCAAAATTTACACCGTCTCCGAAGTGACGCGGGACATCCGCGGTCTGCTGGAGGATAATTTCCCCACGATCTGGCTCTCCGGAGAAATTTCCAATTTCCGCACCCCGTCGTCGGGTCATTTTTATTTTACGCTCAAAGACGAATCGGCGCAGATCGCCGCCGTGATGTTTCGCGGGAATAATCACTCGCTCAAGTTCAGCCTCAAAGACGGCCTCGGCGTCATCGTCCATGGCCGCGTCACCGTTTACGAGCCGCGCGGGCAGTATCAGATCGTCGTCGATTCCGCCGAGCCCAAAGGGCTTGGGGCGCTTCAGTTGGCTTTTGAACAACTCAAGGAAAAACTGGCCGGCGAGGGACTCTTCGACGAAAAACACAAGAAACCGATTCCCCTTCTCCCGCGCAAGGTAGGCATTATCACCTCTTCCCAGGGCGCGGCGCTCCACGACATGGTGACCATTCTCACCCGCCGGTTTCCCAACCTCTCAATTCTCATCAACCCCGTCCGGGTGCAGGGAGACGGGGCGACCAAAGAAATCGCCCAGGCGATTGCCGAGATGAACGCGCGATCCGACGTGGATGTGCTCATTGTCGGCAGAGGCGGCGGCTCTCTTGAAGACCTCTGGGCGTTTAATGAAGAGATTGTGGTTCGCGCCGTTTTTGCCTCCGACATCCCGATCATCTCCGCCGTCGGCCATGAAACCGATTTTTCGCTCTCCGATCTTGCGGCTGATTTACGGGCGCCCACCCCCTCCGCGGCGGCGGAGTTGGCGGCGCCCGAAAAGGAAGAACTTCTCACCACCCTTTCTCAACACCGGTCGTCGTTGAAGTTTGCCGTCGGTCAGTTTCTTAAAGGCCTGGCCGGGCAAATCGCTTTTTTAAGGCGGCAGATCAAAGACCCCCGCCGGGTGCTGGAAGACTGGAAGATGCGCGTCGATGACATGTCGTCCCGCGCCCTTCAGGCCCAAAAACGGAATCTGAAGGAACTCCGCTTGCGCATCGAAGGACTCCGGCGGCATTTTGAATCGCTTTCCCCCCATGCCCCCCTCAAACGGGGCTACAGCATTGTGTTCAAAGAGGGTCAAAAAATCCCCCTCCGTTCGCCTGCCGGGGTTATCCGTGGGGAATTGCTGGAAATCCGGCTTGGCGAAGGCTCGTTGCGGGCGAAAGTGGTTTGACAGGCCGTCCCTATTCGGATAGGTCAATTCGGCGACAATGTCCAGACCGGCAAAAATCCTCAAATTCGAACAGGCGATGGGCCAGCTCGAAAAAATGGTGGAAAAACTCGAGGCGGGAGATCTTTCGCTGGAAGAATCGCTGAAGGTTTTTGAAGAGGGGATGGAACTGACGAAGTTTTGCGAACAAAAGATCGAAGAGGCGGAGGGAAAGGTGGAGATGTTGATGAAGGATAGGGGTCCCCGCGAGCGCCACTGGTCCGAGCGAGCGGGGGCGGAGTCGCATGAGCAGAAGGAAAGGTGATATATGACCTTTGACTTGGAACATTATTTCAAGGAATGCCAGACCCTGGTCAACGAGGCGCTTGATTCGCATCTCCCCAAAAAAGAGTCCTTTCCCGCCAAGGTTCACGAGGCGATGCGCTACAGCATCTTTGCCGGAGGCAAGAGGATCCGCCCCATCCTTTGCATGGCCGCCTCCGAGGCGTGCGGCGGCGGGCGGCGTGAGGTTCTTTCCGTGGCCTGCGCCCTGGAGATGATTCACACCTTTTCACTCATCCACGACGACCTCCCGGCCATGGACGACGACAATCTGCGGCGAGGCAGGCCCACCAATCACAAGGTCTTTGGCGAGGCGGTGGCCATTTTGGCGGGGGATGCCCTGTTATCCCAGGCCTTTCTGGCTCTGGGAAAACTCAAAGACTCGATGCGTGATCAGAAGCGCGTGCTTGAAATCATTTATCACATTGCCGGTGCAACCGGTTCACGGGGGATGGTGGGGGGACAGGTGCTTGACATGGAGGCCCAGGGGAAAAAAATCGATCTCCCGGAACTGCGCAGACTTCATCAGATGAAAACAGGGCGATTGATCACGGCCTCGGTTGTCGGCGGCGCATTGATGGCGGGGACCTCCGACCAAAAACTGGCTGGGATCGAATCTTACGGCGAGGCGGTGGGGCTGGCCTTTCAGATCGCCGACGATATCCTCGACATCGAGGGGGGAAGTGATTTGGGAAAGGATATCGGTAGCGACAGGGAAAACGAGAAGGCCACCTACCCGTCGGTGATGGGGATAAAAAAGGCCCGAGAAGCGGCGCAAGTGACCAAGGAAGAGGCCCTTGGATCGCTTCGTGAATTCGGCCCCGAAGCGGACGCATTAAGGGCGATTGCAGAGTTCATTGTGGAGAGGAAGAAGTAGTCGGCGACCCGCGAAGCTGAAGGTTTTCATTTCGCAGTATTCCAATTTCAGATTTCAAACGGGCATTTTCCTCTTCGAGGCTTTTGATTTTTTTGTCCAGATCCTGAATCGCCGCGGTGATTGGCCCCGGCGGCCCCGGCCGGGCCTGCGGCCCCGCCACTGGCGGTGGCTCGGGCGGCGGAATTTTCGCTTCCTCCTCTTTGGCCGGCTCTTCGACAGGCGGCGTGCCCGGCACCGGCCCTGCCGGCGGCACTGGCCCTGCCGGTTCCACACGCAGGGAAACAGGAACGATTTTCCGGTAACCCTTCATTCCGATAACTCCCAGATAGACAACCACCAGCGTGATTGAGAGGGCCAGAATCGATTTGTGGTGTCTTGAAAGCGGCGGCGCCATAAACGGAAGAATGGCCAGAATCAGCGGCAGGGCCCAGAGCCAGAACGGAAAGGCGGTAAACCAGGAAAGGCTGATGACAATGCCGACGGCAGAGGTGATAAAGCCGATCGTGTTAAAAAGCTTTTTATGGGGGGGCGGGCAGAGGTGGAAGGGGTCCCATACCGTGAATGCGCCCAGTTCAAAAAGAAGAAGGGAGGCAAAAATAATTCCCGAGATATACAAACTCATCAGGCCATAGGCCCCGATGTGAATAATGATGACGCCGAAGGTGATCCAGAATTTTTTTGTCTCGGCAAAATAGCGCGGGACGAGCGGATAGAGGACCAACAGGCCGACTGCAATAAGGGCGATGAAAACGACCGTTATCATCAATTCGATATCATAATCGAACTTCGGCAAGAAGGCCATCATTTTGCTTGCCCCGCTGAGGCCTTCATCATAGCATTTTTCCCGTGATTCCACCAAAAGGAGCCACTCCTGAAGGGACTTTAAAATTCCAAAAGGCGCAGAAAAACGCCGTTCATGCCGACAAATGGCGGTTGATAAAAGACCTGAAGGTCTCCGCCCTCGGTTTGGGGACCTATCTGGGCGCCTACGACGACGCCGTAGACTTGCTCTACGAGGAGGCCATTGCCTCCGCGATATCGAGAGGATGCAATATCATCGACACGGCGGTCAATTACCGTTGCCAGCGGAGCGAACGGGTGATCGGCCGGACGCTGGCCCGGCTGATCGATTCCAAAACCGTCTCAAGGAATCAGGTTGTCATCGCCACCAAGGGGGGATTCATCCCTTTTGACTTCCAGCCGGTCTCCAACATGGAGGCCTATATCCGAAAAAAGTGGATCGACAGCGGGCGGGTGGCGCCGGAAGACATTGTGGCCAACTGCCACTGCATGCACCCCGCCTATCTTCAGGAACAGATCGAGTTGAGCCTTTCCAACCTTGGTCTGGATACAATCGACATTTATTATCTCCACAATCCCGAAACCCAACTGCCGGTTACGGGGGAGGAGGTTTTTTACGACCGGCTGGCAAAGGCATTCGCCCTCTTTGAGGAAAATGTCGCCCGCGGAAAGATCCAGTTCTACGGTCTTGCCACCTGGAGCGCCTTTCGCGAGCCGGCGGGGATGGCGGAGCACATTTCTCTGGAGCGCGTTCTTTCAACAGCCGAAAAGGCGGGGGGTTCCGGCCACCATTTTCAGGCGATCCAGCTCCCCTACAGCATGGCCATGCTCGAGGCGGTGAGCATTTCCAATCAGTCTCTTCAGGGAAAGAGCGTGCCCATTCTGCCCGTGGCCGGCGCGCGGAAAATTTCGGTGATGACCTCGGCGCCTCTTTTGCAAGGCCAACTCCTGAACCTCCCTTCAACGCTTGCGCGTCAATTGCCGGACAGCCTGACCTTGGCCCAGAAGGCCTTGCAGTTCGTGGTTTCAACGCAGAAGGCCTTGCAGTTCGTGGTTTCAACGCCTGGAATCACCGCGGCCATGGCGGGGATGAAAAAAAAGGGGCATGTGGATGAAAATTTGAAGGGCTTGAATTGCGCCGACTGGGATCTGCCGACGCTTCGGAAGATCTGCGAATTGCTGGTGAGGGGATGAAAAAACCCCCACACCAACATACGTTGGTGTGGGGGTTAACTCAAAACTAGCATTCAATGGTCATGCTCATCACCACCGCAAAACTGGCCGCAAAGTTTTCGCCGTCATCAAGCATGTTGATATCCAGGAAGAACGTGATGGTGATCGTCACTGTTCCACCCGAGAACCCCAAGGACTCGAAGAGGTCGCAGGTGGTGGCGCAATCGTTGACGGTGCCGCTGGTGATGGAATCGGTAATGGGCAACTCCGTCAGGTCGACCTCGCAGGTATCGGCGGAAGAGCAATCGCCGATATCCGTAAAGGAACCGCCGGTGGCGTCGGCCAGCTGGGACATGCTGAAATAATCGAAGTCCTCGCAGGCCAGGAAGTCCTCATCTCCGCCGACAACGTGGACCACCACCCCATCGGTCGTGAGGTCGTCAATCAGATCGTCCGGATCGGGAGGGATCCAGTCCCCTTCGATGCTGTCTTCGGTGAACGTTTCGGGGGTATAGGCGCAATCGTCCCCGATGGAGAGCATCACGCGCGCCGCGCCGTCGCGCCATTCGAGATTGTCATTGCCGAACTCGATGGGGCCGAGATAGTTTTCGGGGAGACCCATGCCGTTGCAACCGCTTCCGACCACGGTTTCCACCTCGTCAAAAAAGGTGGACATGTCATCCGCGTCGATGAGGGCGGCGCCCGTGTCGGGACGTTCGCACAAATCGAAATCGGGAGGTTCCCCGAGATCGCCGGTTGAGACATCATCGTCAAAGCTGGTTGATCCCTCACCGTACTTGGTGGCATAGGCATCCCCCACCGTAATCCCGGCAAACTGGGCATCGACGCCGGCCGCTTCCAGGTCCTGGGCGAACTCGGAGATTTTGCTGGCGATAACTCCGGCCGCGGACCCCATACTGCCGGTCGTGTCAAGACTGATCGCGATGTCAAACGCATCCGCTGAATCGCCTGATCCGACGTCGCGCGAATCGCAATCTACATCGGTCGTCGCCTTTATCCCCCCTTTCATCAAGCTTGTACAGCTGTCCGTGTCTGTACAACTGCCCGATGCGGCGTCTGTGTTTGTAACGGAGGGGACGCCAACGGTGCCGTTCCCATTCACGTCAACGCCGGTAATCGTCCACTTCAGGCTTCCGTCACTATCCGTTATAGGGGTGATGCCGGGGGTGTAAGCACCCGACAGTTTCGTGATGCTGGTAACGTCTGACCCAGTGGCGCCGCCGGTTTCATCCGTCCCGCCGTCGCCATCGTCATCGTCATCGCCACCGCCGCCTGAACTGCATGCAGTGCCAAACAGGGCAAGTGAAACCACAAGCCCCGTAATGGACAAATATTTCAGATAAGTTTTCATAAACGCTGACCCTCCTTAAGGTTAGGTATGTTTTGGACCCCGTTTAAGCCTTGGACCCTTACGCAGAAAAAGGCATAGTATACCTGATTTTAGAAGGAAAGCCAGAAGTTTTTTGAAAAACAGCGCCTTTACGCCGCCTTTCCGGCGGGAAGCGCGGGCATGGCCACGCGGGCGATCGGCTGGATGCGGAGATTTTCGGAGAGTGTCAATGAGGGCGCCGGTAATGAATATAATGATACGGGACTATTTTTGCGATGTCGGCAAAATGACCGTCCTGCGTGATGACAACGGCGCCGATGTGACGGGCCGTCAGGGCGATAAGGATGTCGTTTTGGAGTTTGAACACTTCCTCGCCAAAGCCATATTGGGAAGTGAATTTTCTCAAAATTTGCGCCCCCTCTTTCCACATTTTTGCCGTGGGAGCCGCCGTTAAAATCGTCTTTTTCCCGATTTCCTCGATCAAATGAGGTTCCCTTGTTCCTCTCAACAACTCATGGAAAACCACAGGGGACAGCCGGAGGATATATTGGGCCCTCCAGGCCTGTGTCTGCTCCCCGGGGATTGCGTCGGCAAGGTCGCCGATATAAATATTGGTGTCAAATAAGGCGAGCATCAAAATCGGAAAGCTTCATCTTCCCGTGGATTTTCTTTCCCAGATCGATCTGATTCTGCCGTTCCACTTCCTGATCCAGAAGCCTTCTGACAGCCTCGGCGGTGGTTTTTGCCTTCGTGACCTTCTTCAACAGGCGAACCTCCCTGGGGGTCATCCTGATTGTGATCGGATTATTTTGATTCATGTATTACAAAATACGTGGATTGAAATACATTGTCAAGGAGGCAACCTGAAATCGCCTTTACGCCGCCTTTCCGGCGGAAAGCTGGGGCATGGCCACGCGGGCGATCGGCTGGATGCGCAAATTTTCGGAGAGCTCCTGATACGAAAGAACGGATAGCTGGGGAAATTCGAGTTCGATGATCTTTCGGAAATAACGCCGGATTTCGGCCGTGGTGAGAATCACCGGCGGCCGCGCCCCGGGCGGAAAGGGATGCGAGGCAATTTCTTTCCCGACCGCTTCAATGAGCGACTGGGTCACGTCCGGCTCCAACGCCAGATAATTCCCCTTTTCGGTCGTCCTTATGGCCTCCCGCACCATGTCTTCAATCTGCGGGTCGAGCAGATAAACGGCGAGGCTGTTTCCATGCCCGGCGTATTTGTGCGTGATGTAGCGCTTGAGGCCGGCGCGGATGTGTTCGGTCAACATGAGGGTATTCCGCTCGATCTCGGCCCACTGCGCCAGCGTGGAAAAAATGCTCTTTAAGTCGCGGATGGCCACCTCCTCCTGAACCAGACGCTGAAAAATTTCGGAGAGCTGAAGAACCGTAATCACCTTGGGAACCAGTTCCTTGACGAGCGCCGGATGCGATTTTTCCAACTCGTTTAACAGATTCTGGATCTCCTGCAGGCCCAAAAATTCGTGGGCATGCTTGCGAAGCACATGCGAGAGATGCAAAATCAGATATTCCGCCACATCCCACATCCTGAAACCGGCCTGCACCGCCACCTCCCTGAATTTTTCCGAGACCCAGGTGACCACCGAACCGTCAATCGGGTGGATCGTCTCCTTTCCGGTGATGTTGAAGAGTTGCAACTGCTCCATCGGCTCGCCGACCAGAATGCACCCCTGCATGATCTTCCCTCGCGCCACCGGCACTTCATTAATATTGATGACATACGCCTCCGCCTCCATGTCCACCGTCTGGCCCCGCACCTGAATGCCGGGAAAGTTCACGCCAAGCTCGTAGTAGAGGCCGTGGCGCAAAAGCGGAATGAGCTCATTGATGAACCGGCCGCCGTCTTTCGAGTCATCCACGAAGGGAATGATCGAACTCCCCACCTCCAGCGAAATGGGGGAGGGCATGATGAACGGGAGCTGGTCGCCATGCTTTTCCAGCGCCTTTTTGACCTTTTCCTCCTTGGGTTGCTGGACGATCTGTTCCACCTTTTTTTCCCGCTTGCGGGCGCTGTAGAAGGCATACCCCCCCATCAGGGCGCCAAGAACGATGAAGGGCATCTTGGGAAGACCGGGAACAATGGCCAGGCCCAAAAGAAGAAACGAGGCAAGCGCGAAAACACGCGGGTAGGCGGTCACCTGCGTGATGATGTCGCGTCCGAGATTGGCCTCTTTGGTGTCGGAGGAGACGCGCGTCACCACAATGCCCGCCGACATCGAAACGATAAATGCGGGGAGCATGGCGACCAGCCCGTCGCCGATGGTGAGAATGGAATAAAGCCTTCCCGACTCGGAGAAGGTCATATCGCGCTGAACCACGCCAATGATCAATCCGCCGATGATGTTGATAACCGTGATGATAATGCCGGCGATGGCGTCCCCCTTCACGAATTTCATGGCGCCGTCCATCGCCCCGTACATCTGCGCTTCGCGCTGGAGAGTCCGTCTGCGTTCCTGCGCCTGCTCCATGGTGACGGTGCCGGCCCGCAGATCGGCGTCGATACTCATCTGTTTTCCGGGCATCGCGTCCAATGTAAACCGGGCGGCCACTTCGGAGACCCGCTCGGCCCCTTTGGCCACGACGATAAAGTTGACGATGGTGATGATGAGAAACAACACGCCGCCGACGATAAAGTTCCCCCGCGCCACAAAGTTGCCGAAGGCGTTGATCACCTCGCCGGCGTATCCCTCGGAAAGGATCAGACGGGTGGAGGAAATGTTCAACGCCAACCGGTAGAGGGTGGAAATAAGGAGAATTGTCGGAAATGAAGCAAGTTTCAGTGCGTCCGAGATATAAAGCGAAACCAGGAGAATAATCACCCCAAGGCTCAAACTGATGGTGAGGCAGATGTCGATGAGCCACGGAGGAATGGGGATGATAATCATCGCCAACACGCACACCACAAGGGCGGCGATGATCATGTCGCTGTATCGGCCGACGAGTTCGTTGATGTTGCCGAATTTGATTTTCATAACATATTGAATTTACTTGAATTTAACACCATCAGGATAACAGAATGGGTAAAGAGGAGCAAGCGGCATCATTTATATTATCGGCAGAAAAGCGATGAAAGTTGCTTACTCCGAGGTTCTTGAGCTTGAGCTGTAATTGTACACTTCGTAGCCTAAACTGTCCGACGAAGGGGGCACACTCCATTCTTCAA
>JACPFC010000030.1 GCA_016183175.1 Deltaproteobacteria bacterium | reverse complement strand
CCGTCCCTCGACAGGCTCGGGACTACGGCCCCAACCCCAAAGGGGCCTCTTCGAGGAGGGGCTCCTTTGGAGCGGGCGGACGGTGGACAGGTGTTACCAGATGACGCCGCGATGGGTCGTCCTCTTCGAATAGAAAAAAAAGGAAAACCGGGCCAAATCTTTATCTTATCCAGGAGTAGTTTATCTCTTTGAATGGTCCCTATGCGGCTTTGGAAAAACTGATTTTTGGCCGAACCCCCAAGCCGGCGAGAATTCTCAACAGCAAGTCCGTTGAAACTTGATAGGTATTTCGATTCAGGATGGCGGTCATGCGCGTTCGCGACGTGCCGGCCAATTTGGCAACATGGGCATGGGTAAGACCGTTTTTTTCGACGATTTGGATAATCTTGTCGTTTAAATCACTGCGGATTTCCATTTCGACACCGTCGGCGGGAGAAAGACCGAGAACCTTCGCAAGTTCGGCGGCATTTCTTGCAACAATGGCTTTATGTTTCTTCATGGAGCATGCTTTAAAATGAAAAATCGCCTGTTTCATGAGTAGTGTCTCATATCCGAGACATAGATGTCAATCGTAAAACCTGGGGCCATGCGTCGTTGTACATTGCATATACATTGTGTCAAGTCTTTGTGCGCCAAGAAAAAAAACCATAGGATCAGGTCCTGACCCTCCTTCGCCCCTCGACAGGCTCGGGACTACGGCGGGTGGGCAACGGACCAAGAAGTAAAAACAATTTGACGTCCGTAACCCAATAGGTTACACTTTATTTCAGTGATCAAAAGCTTCCGGCACAAAGGGCTGGAGAATTTTTTCTACGATGGATCGAAGAAAGGAATCCAGCCCAAGCACGCCCGGAAGCTGGCGGACATACTCGACCGGCTCCATGCGGCGAAGGCTGTCGAAGACATGAATTTCCCAGGCTCGGGCCTCCACCCGCTCAAAGGGGATAGGAAAGGCTGGTGGGCCGTGGAGGTTTCCGGAAATTGGCGCGTCACTTTCTCGTTTCAAGAAGGGAACGCCGAAGCTGTGGATTATGTCGATTATCATTAGGAGGATATGGCTATGGGACGGATTAAAAAGAGATCCCCGACACACCCGGGAGGGATTTTAAAAAGGCACTACCTGGAACCTTTATCCTTAAGTGTCGCGCAAGTTGCGGAGGCCTTGAGAATCTCCCGCAAGACGCTCTCCAAGATTGTGAATGAGCGAGGGGCTGTTACCCCCGACATGGCCTTGCGGCTTTCGAAGGCGTTTAGGACCACTCCGGAATTATGGCTTAACCTCCAGCAGAATTACGATCTCTGGCACGCCTATCATGATTCCCGATTGTGGAAAACAGCCCATGAGATAGCCGCCTGATTTTATAGAAGGGGTCAAATATTCACTTTTCACTTTTGAGCCAATCGAAAATCGGGCCAAGTTTTCATCTTATCCGGGAGCGGTTTGTCTCTTTGAAACCGGCCCGGTCGCAAGGACAAACATGGGCGGACAGGCCGGCGGGCAGGCAACGGACCAGAAATAAAAATGAAACAAAACCGGCTTCATGCCGCCTTGAGAAAGATGCCCCCTTTTTCGGCCATGAATTTCTTGAGCGTGAGATTGATGATTGTCTGATAGGGAATGCCGTTTTTTCTGGCCATCTTTTGATAGTAGCCGATAACCTCCTTGTCCAGGCGGATGGTTTTTTGGACTTTTTTCGGCCGATAAAATTTCCCCCTCACCGATTTTGAAAAATCATATTCCTTCTTCATATTGCCTTTTCTCCCTTCGCGTCGCTTTGCGGGCGGAAATGATCCGTATCATTTCCGTTCCCTTAACGACACTGTAAGTATGAACAACAACCAAAATGTGCGCGGCGGCGGAAAGCCCCAAGGTTACCCATCTTTCCTCCCGATGATGCCTTTTGTCCAGAACCGAGGCATGCAGGGGATCGTCAAAAACCGTCTGGGCCAACTCAAAAGAAACCCCGTGTTTTTTGACGTTGACCCAGGCCTTGGCCGGATCCCATGAAAACAACATTGTAGTTACATTATAATATAAATTACTTCCGATTCAAGGAAAAAACCATGGGGTCAGGTCCTGACCCTCCAAACGACCGGCGCCGTGCCCGCCTCTGGAGGGGGCAGGCAACGGACCAGAAACAAGTAACAGAGCAAACCATGAAAAAATGCCCTTATTGTGCCGAGGAAATCCAAGCCGAAGCGGTCCAGTGCCGTTATTCAACCGAGGGGGTGAACATGTTTTACACCTCGGAATCGGGCGTTGGGTTAAATTCTAAACCATTGGTGAAGTAGTTTTTGAACCTGCAGACGGGTTTTGGAGAGAGGGCCGGAATTGTCGATGACAATGTCGGCCCGTTTTCTTTTCTCCTCAATCGGCAGTTGCGACGCGATGCGGCTTTCTATTTCGCCGGAGCTTAAGGCATTCCGCTCCCTCAACCGTTGTCTCATCTCTTTTTCCGGCGCGTAAACGATGATCGCCTTGTCGCACAACCGGTCGAGCCTTTCCTCGAACAACAGGGGGATGTCGAGGACAACAATCTTTTTTCCCCTCCGTCTCAACTTTTGAATGGATCTTTTCAGCTCCCGGATCACCTCCGGATGGACGATGCGTTCAAGTTTTTTTCGCTTTGCGGACGAGGTGAAAACGACGGCGCCCAGACGGGCGCGGTTGATCGATGTGTCCCTGTTCAGAATAGTCCGGCCGAAGGCCCTGACGATTTTTTTATAGGCCGGTTTCCCCGGATCGACAGCAAGACGGGCCAGTTCATCCGCGCACACAACGGGGATCCCCTCGCCCGCAATCATCGAGGCGACGGTCGATTTTCCCGAGGCGATCCCGCCGGTGAGGCCGATAATTTTCATTTTTTAAATCCCCCCTCACCCCCCTTTGTTAAAGGGGGGGAATCAGAACTCCCCCCTTTGGAAAAGGGGGGCTGGGGGGGATTTTTCACCAATTTCTTCAGATTTGAGAGAATTTCCAAAAGGGCCGCCTTTGCTTTATCCGGATCGAGCCGTTCATGAACTTTTTTGAGTGACGGATTTTCAAGCTCCTGCTTCTTCATGGTCCACTCAAGGCTTTCGGCAAAATCGGCCTCGGTCCACTCTCCCGGCTTTTGCCTGTGGGCATTGACCAGTTTCTCATAAATGGCGGCATTGCCCGGATTTGATTTTTGGGCCTTGCGGTAATGCCCAAGCGCGCGGGCGTATTTTTTCTTTGCGTACGCCTTGTCCCCTTTTTCTTCGGCTGTTTCCGCTTTAGTTTTCTTTTTTTTCATGGGGAAAATTCTTTTTTATCAGTTCAATCAATTTTTCCTTCTCGTTCAACTCCGGCTCGTCCAGAACTTTTTCCACCAGAAATTTTTGTATCTTTCCGATAATCGGTCCCGCCTTGAACCCGAGTTTCATAATGTCGTGGCCGTTCACCGCCAGATCGCGCGGGCCGAAGGGGGGTTTCTTTTCCAGCTCCTCCCTGATTTTTTCGCGGAGGCGATAGACCCCCTTCAGGCTCCGGGGGAATTTTCCCCCCTGCCGGTCGGCGATTCTCAAGTCAATCAGCCTGAAAATGTTGTCCGGGCCGATTTTGTTGATAAACCTCCGGATCGCCCGGTCGGTGTAATAATGCTTGGTCTCGAACATGTGGTTTTCGACGAGGTTCAATATCCGGTCGATGTCCAGCCCGATGCAGGTCGCCTTGAATTCATTGAGCCACCGTCGCGCTATTTTTTTGGAGACAAGCTGATGGCTGTAAAAGGTGGTTTGCTTTTTGACCGGATCGTAGCCCCGAGTCGCCGGCTTACCCGCGTCGTGGAGGAGGGCCGAAAACATGATGTCCATGTTTCCGGGCTCGTCCAAATCCGGGCACGACCGCGCCGCATCCAGCACCTTCATGGTATGAAGGTAGACATCCTCGTTTTCCTTCATCGGCTGAAGAACGCCGATCATCCTGTCCACAAAAGGGAAGACAATCGGTAGAAGCCCCGTCTCCCGCATGAGATCAAACCCGATTGAAGGGTAGCGAGCCAAAAGGAGCTTGCGAATTTCCTCGATAATCCTTTCCCGCGAGACGGTGGAAATGAGAGGGGCATGTTTTTTCATGGCGTCGAGGGTGCCGGGGTCGGGTTTAAGCTCAAAACGGGCGGTAAACTGCACACCCCGCATCAAGCGAAGCGGATCTTCCACAAACGCCTCCAGAAAGACCTGTCTCAAGATTCGCCCTTCCAGATCTTTTTTTCCGCCGAACGGATCGACCAGTTCTTCCGTGGCGAGATTCAACGCCATGGCGTTGATGGTAAAATCCCTGCGGGCGAGATCGCGCTCCACGGCAAGCTCCGGATCGAAATCGACCTGAAAATCACGGTGCCCGGCGCCGGTGGATTTTTCAATCCGGGGGAGGGCGATGTCAAAGGCGGGAACGCCCGTTTGTTCGGGCGTGAATTTGATGACTCCGAAAGTCTTTCCCACAGTGGCGGTCTTTCCCCGTTTTTTAAGGAGATCGACAAGAACGGCATAGGGGATTTTCCGGACCAGCAGGTCGTAGTCGTTGTGTTCGATTTTAAGAAAGTGATCGCGGACGTTTCCCCCCACGAGGTAAACCTCCCCCCCGCGGCGGATCAGTTCATCGATGAAGGGGAAGTGGGGAAGCCTAGGGCTGTTCATTGATTTTAATCTTCGCCTTATCCCGCTCCGCCATATACCAACTGCGATAGAAGCGGTCCCCCATCCCGCTTTTATATTTTTTCAGTTCCTCGTCCCTGTTTTTTTCGAGGGCTGTGAGATCGGCCTCCTCGCGGGAGATGAGCCTGACGAGCCAGGTCGATGGGCCGACTTTTAAGGGGGAGGGGGGATAAGGATTTTTTTTGGTCAACCGAAAGAGGGTGGAAACCGCCTCGGCGTCAAACGCTCCCCCAAAAAGCGAGCCTGCCTCGGCAATCCCCACAAGACCGCTTTCCGTTTCGGAAAGATTGTTCGCCTTTAATCTGCCCGCGATGGATTTTCCCTTCAAAAAAAGAGGCCAAAATTCTTCCGCGAGGGCGTCGGCCCGCTTTTTCATTTCCTCCCCCGACGATTTGTCGCCCGTGGCCAGTTTGGAGGGGTTGATCTCCACGCTCTTGACCCTGATTTTAAGATGCTCCGCCCGGTAACGGTTTTTCAAATCCTCGTCGGAAACGTAAACGGCGCGTTCGAAGAGGGAGGTGAACTTTTCCTTCAGGATTTCGCGCCGCAAGATTTCCTCGTAGTCGACTCCCGTCCGGTTCAAAAACCAGGGGCGGAAGACCGTTTTGTAGTGTTCCGCGTTGAATTTGCCGTCCTTTGCCAGATTGGGATCGGTGGAGAGTTTTTTGTAAACTTCACCCTCCGAAACCCTCATCCCCAGTTTTTTTGCCGCATCCCGGATGATGCGGTCCTCTACCAGAAAATTAACGGCGGCCTGCCGCACTTGGGGTAAGAGCGAGTCGGGGATTTCTTCCTTGTTTTTTTGCCGCCAGGATTCCGTCTGGTTCTGGACAAGCTGATCGACCTCGTTCTGGAAAATCGGTTCGCCGTTGACAAGGCCCGCCACCGCGGCGTTGGGGCTACTTTTTTGAAGCCCGGTGTAGCCGAAGAAAACGGCAAAGACCACGGCGATCAAACCCAGAAGAAACTTGGTGATCCACGAAGAGGCCTTTTTGCGCAGGATATCCAGCATGCAACCGGATTTTATACTCCAAATTCGGAGCCTGCCGCAATGCAATAATTCTTGCCTGAAAATGCGGGGTTTGATACCGTCGTGTGGATGATTTTCGATTCCATCCTCGGCCTGTTTTCCAACGATCTCGCCATCGATCTGGGAACCGCCAATACACTCATCTACGTGAAGGGAAAGGGGATCGTTTCGTCCGAACCTTCGGTGGTGGCCGTCCGCCGCGAGGGGCGGGGGCAAAAAAAAGTGCTGGCCGTCGGCAAGGAGGCCAAGGAAATGCTGGGGCGGACGCCGACAAACATCGAGGCGATCCGCCCCATGAAGGACGGCGTCATCGCCGATTTTGAAATCACCGAGGCGATGCTCCGCTATTTTATCCGCAAGGCGCACAACCGGAAGACATTGGTGCGGCCGCGGATCATCATCTGCGTCCCATACGGCGTCACCGAGGTGGAAAAGCGGGCGGTCCGCGAATCGGCCGAGTCAGCCGGGGCGCGGGAGGTTTATCTCATCGAGGAGCCGATGGCCGCCGCCATCGGCGCGGGACTCCCCATCACCGAACCGTCCGGCAACATGATCGTCGACATCGGCGGCGGCACCACCGAGGTGGCGGTCATCTCGCTGGCCGGCATTGTCTACAGCAAATCGGTCCGCGTGGCGGGCGACAAAATGGACGAGGCGATCGTCCAGCACATCAAGCGCAACTACAACCTGTTGATCGGCGAGCGGACGGCCGAACTGATCAAAATTTCCATCGGCAACGCCTACCCCGATACTGAACCAAAGATGATGGAGATAAAAGGGCGCGACCTGGTCAACGGAATTCCGCGGATTCTTCAGGTCAATTCCGACGAGGTGCGCGAGGCGATCGCCGAGCCGGTCCATTCTATCGTCGAGGCGATCAAAACCACCCTCGAGCGGACCCCTCCCGAACTTGCGGGCGACATCGTCGACAAGGGGATTGTTCTGGCTGGCGGCGGGGCCCTCCTTCGCGGCCTCGACAAACTCATCCACGAAGAAACGGGGCTTCCCGTCACGGTCGCGGAAGATCCGCTGTCCTGTGTCGTGCTCGGCTCCGGAAAAGCGCTGGATGAATTGAATGTTTTGCGGGATATTGCCTTGAGCTAACAAATTACACAGCAAAAGATGTCTTTCAAACGCCGCGCGTTTCTGGCCCTCCTGTTGATTGTCCTCTTTGTCGTTCTCCTTAATGTCCGCAGAGACCGGCCACAGGTTGCCTCTCCCAGTGGCAGCGCCACTGGCGCCGGTTTTGTCGACCGCCTGATTGTCTCCCTGTTTGGGCCGGTACAGGGCCTTGTCGACCATGCCGTTGATTTTGTCGAAAATGGATGGTCGAATTATTTCGCCGTGGTGGGGGCGAAAAAAGAGAATGTCCGGCTCAAGGAGGAAATAAGACTCAAAGACCTGGAGATTCTGTCTCTCAAGGAACGTCTGCGCTCGCAGGACCGCGAGGAACTTCTCTCCCAAAAGGCGGGCCTCCTCGGCGGAGCCGGGGTGAAGGCGAAGGTGACCGGCTACGATCCCTATGCTGTATCCCAGACGATGTGGGTCTCTGCAGGTTCCTCGCAGGGGATCGCCGTCGATTGCCCGGTTTTGACGCTGGAGGGGCTGGTGGGGAGAATCGTCAAGGTCTTTCCTTCGATGTCGCAGGTTCTTCTGCTGGTCGATCCGCATTTTGCCGTGGACGTGATCGATGAGGCCACGCGCGTGCGGGCGCTGGTGGTGGGGTCGGGCCGGGGGGTCGAACTGAAGCGCTATCCCTTTTTGACCCATCTGGAATTCCTGAATCTCGGCGACGAGATCCGCAAGGGGGACCTCTTGATCACCTCCGGTTTCGGGGCGATCTATCCCCCCGGCATTCCGGTGGGGAGCGTCATCGATGTGGCGCAAAAGGAAAACGACCTCTTTCAGTCGTCCGGCGTCCTTCCCGCCGTGGATTTCGGCAAGCTGGAAGAGGTGGTGATTTTGACGGAAAAGAAATAAATGGACATCCTCTTTGCCCTCCTCTGGTTCTGGTTTCTCTTCAACGGCCAACTGGCCTTCCGTCTTCCCATCCCCGGAGGGGATCTCGAATTCGGCTTTATCACCGTTTTTGTGATCTATCTCGTTTTCCAGTACTCGTTCATACGGGGACTTATCGCCGTGGTTCTGGTTTCCTTTATCGCCGAAACCTTCACCCTTGTCCCCCACGGGTTCATTATTCTGGCCAATCTCCTCCTTTTCACCGGCATCCACCTTCTTTTGGACCAGATCCTCTCAGAGGCCTATGTCACCAAGGCGTTCTGGGTTGTTCTCTTTTCGTTTATCGGCCGGCTGATCACCGGCTTTGTCTTCGATCCGGAGGGGGCCTTCGCCGCCAGCGCCTCTTTCTGGGTGATTGCGCCGGTTCAGGCGGTCTTCAACGGATTTTTGAGTTTCCCGCTTTTTATCCTGCTTGATTTCACGCATGACCTCTGGATGGGCCTCTTTTCGCGCCGGCGCGCCCATCTGACCGGCGCCGATTTCTATCAGGTGAAAAGCAAACAGAGGAAATATTTTTAGGCGGCAGGGCAAGAAAAAGAAAGCCGAGCATCCGGCTTTGCCGGTGCGAGGCGCGGGGTTTGGGGCTATCGAAGGCCCGACAAAACATAAGATTAACACGAGTAGTATCCCTAAAGGGCCTTCGGGGCCCCAAATAATATGTATCGCGAAGAAGATGTCTCGTCGCTTCAGAACAAAATTTCCATTGTTCTGATTGTCGTATCAGCCTTTATTCTGATCGTGCTGGTCCGTCTCTTTTATCTGCAGGTGATGAAAGGGAAAGAGTATCAGACGCTGTCCGAGCAGATTTCGGTCCGCGAGGAGGAACTGCGGGCCCGCAGGGGTCTCATTCTCGACCGCAATGGAAAAGTCCTGGCGGACAACCGCCCCTATTTTGAGATCGACATCATTCCGCAGGATCTGCGCAATCGTGTGGAAACCATCGAATCGCTGACCCGCCTGATTCCACTGCCGGCGGAGGAGATCGAACAGAAACTGGAAAACGCGCGCGGGGAGCCGCCGTTTTTGCCGGTGGTTCTCGTTCCCGACGCCCCTTACGAGTGGGTGGCGAAAATCCGCGAATACCAGCGTCCGGAATACGACGCGGAGGCAACCTATTATCTCGAAGGGGTAGAGGTGCGGGCGAGCCCGTTGCGGGTCTATCTCTATCCCGAACTTTTTTCGCATGTCCTGGGTTACCTGAAAGAGATCGACAAGAAGACCCTTGAGGCCTTTCGGGAAAAATATCCCGACCGCTATTCGCGCGGCGATCTCATGGGGGCCTCTGGCGTCGAAGGAGCCTACGATCTGGATCTGCGGGGTGAAGACGGGATGAAGGCGCGGGTGGTGGACGCGCGCGGCACCGAAATCAGGGGGAGCGCCGAAATCGATCTTCTGCGGGAACAGGCCAGCTTTGCCCCGGTGGACGGAAACCATCTGGTGACGACGCTCGACTACGACGCGCAAACCGCGGCGGCCTCTTTTTTTGAGGGGAAGAGGGGGGCGGTCGTGGCGCTGGATCCGAATACGGGAGAGCTTCTGGTCCTCTTCAGCTCTCCCGGCTACAACGGAAACCGGATCACCAAAAAAATCGACAAGCCCTACTGGCAAAAAATCAATCTCGATCCCGACAAATACCTGTACAACCGCGCCATTCAGGCGGCCTATCCCCCCGGCTCCATCTACAAGATCGTCACGGCCATGGCAGGGCTCGCCTCGGGAAAGGTGACCCCCCAGACCACTTTTGGATGCGGCGGCGGCCTGCAGTTTGGAAACCGGTTTTTCAAGTGCTGGAACAAGGGGGGGCATGGGGCGGTCTCCCTCTTGCGCGGCATTGCCCAGTCGTGCGATGTCTATTTCTACAACATGGGCCTGAAGGCGGGGGTGGACGGGCTGTCTCAACAGGCCCGTTTGTTCGGGCTGGGACAAAAGACCGGAATTGAAATCGCCTTCGAACAACCCGGGCTGATCCCCAGTTCGGAATGGAAGATGAGGCGTTACAATCAGCCGTGGATCGACAGCGAAACGCTCTCGATCGCCATCGGCCAGGGGTACGATCTTTTGACGCCGCTTCAGGCGTCGGTCATGGTCGGCATGCTGGCCAACGGAGGCCGGCCGCTCAAGCCTCATCTGGGAAAGGCAGTGCTTAATCCGGCGCGCGAGCGCGTCCGCGAAATCAGGGCCGAACCGGGGTCTCCTGTTCTTCCGCCGGAAAATCTCAAGCTCGTTCAGCAAGGGGTCATCGATGTGGTGCATGGGGCGGGAACGGCCACCCGCCTTGCGGCAAGCCCTTATAAAATCGCGGGTAAAACGGGGACCGCGCAGGTGATCGGCCACGACACCGGCATCGTAGCCTCAGGCCGGACGCTTCCTCACGGCTGGTTTGTCGCCTATGCCCCCTACGACGACCCGAAGATCGCCGTGGCGGTCATTGTGGAAAACGGCGGAAGCGGCTCCGGCGCCGCCGCCCCCGTGGCTCAAGGCGTGATCGACGCCTATTTGGGGAAGATTATGCCGGTTACGGATGATCGGGGAAAAGAATAAAGATAACAAAGCGAACAATCTGGCTATTTGACTCCGCAAAGTCTGCGACTTTGCTACGCAGGCAAGCAAAGCTTGCCTTTGTGGGCCAGTTGTGAGCGCGGGGTTTGGCCCGCCAATACTTCGTGGCGGGCGAAATCCATGATGCGAATAGCAACAAACGGGCCGAAAGGGCCCCAAGTATAATGTTCGACCGCAGACTCATCACCCATTTCAACTGGCCCCTGTTAATCGTGACTGTTCTCCTGTCCGCCATGGGACTTTTCAATCTGTATAGCGCTACCTCCACCTTTGACGTCGGTTCCCAGACCTCATATTTTAAAGCCCAGATTGTCTGGTCGGCGATCGGGGCAGGAAGCCTCCTGGTTGTCTTTTCCATCCACTACCGTCATTACCACGCGATGAGCTATGTTTTTTACGGGGCCACCGCTTTTTTGCTGGTTCTTGTCCTCGTGATGGGACGGAAGGTATCGGGGCATCAGAGTTGGCTGACCTTCGGACCGGTTTCGCTTCAACCTACCGAGATCGCCAAATTGGGGCTTATTTTCGGACTCTCCCGTTATCTGACAACAGTCCGGAGCGCCCCCGGCGGGGCCTCCTTTCGCGAACTGGCGCCCCCTTTTCTTCTGTTTCTTTTTCCTACCGCGCTGGTGATTTTTCAGGGCGATCTGGGTTCGAGCCTTTTTTTCGGCCTTATTTTTGGAACGATGGTTCTCGTTCGCGGCGTCCGCTGGCAGGTCGTTGTCTCTCTTCTCGCCCTTTTTGTGATCACGGCGACGGCGGCCTATTTCTTTTTTCTTTCGCCCTACCAGAAAAACCGCATCGCCACCTTCCTGAATCCGGAGATGGACCGCAGAGGCGCGGGGTATCATCTGGTCCAATCCAAAATCGCCGTCGGCTCCGGCGGTTTTTCCGGAAAGGGGTATCTCAAGGGGAAAACGCACAAGCTCCATTTTATCCCCGAGCGACACACCGATTTTATCTTTCCGGTTTTGGCGGAAGAATGGGGATTTCTTGGGTCGCTGGTTGTGTTGATCTCCTATGGCCTCCTTTTGTTTTTCGGGCTGGAGGTGGCCTCCCGCGCGCACGATGTCTTCAGCTTTTTCTTGAGTGTGGGGATATGCGCGCTCTTTTTCTGGCACATGGTGATCAATCTGGGGGGGGTCCTCGGGTTGATGCCGCTCACCGGGGTGCCGCTCCCGTTTTTTTCCTACGGCGGCTCGGCCCTGATGACCAACTGGATCGGTATCGGGATTCTTTTAAACGTCAGCATGCGGCGGTTCATGTTTTAGGGATTGACGGATCGTCATTCTGATTCTATACTAGAGTCAGTATGAGTCATAAAATGAGTCAAAAATCGTTTGACCAGATTACCCTCCGGGGAATTCCGCGCGACTATCTCAAAGAACTCAAACGGGAGGCGCGGCAAAAGAGCCTAAGTCTGAACCAGGTCCTTTTGGAACATCTGCTCCCGCCGCGTCAAAAATCGGCCGACGGCCATTGCGCCGAACTGCTCGATCTGGCGGGAACCTGGGACAAGAAGCGGACGCGGGATTTCATGAAAAAACTGAAGGAAATCCGGAAAATCGATTGGGAGATGTGGCGTTGATGCGGATCATTTTTCTCGATACTTCGGGCTATTCCGAGTTCAAAAGAAACAACTCCCAAGTCATCGAAGAAATCAGGAAGGCGGACCGTTTGTTTGTCAATCCGATTGTCATTGGTGAACTCTTGGCCGGCTTTGACGGCGGCAAATATAAACAGCAGAACCGCCGGGAATTGAGGGAATTTTTAGGCCGTGATTCGGTAACGGTCCATTCCATAAGCGAAGAAACATCCGAACGCTATTCGGTTATCCACCAATACCTTAAGAAGAAGGGAACGCCGATTTCCGCAAACGATCTCTGGATTGCCGCAAGTGTTCTTGAAACCGGGGCCCATCTTGTTACAGCGGACTCCGATTTTCTGAAGCTCGAAATGATTTCCACCGTCATGATTATCCCTTAACCCTTCCTCTCCCCGAAGCGATAAAATTTGTACCCGATGTAGGCGTACTGTCCGGCGGTGATTGCGGTCAAGACCCCGGCGATGTAGACAAAAATATATTGCAACTGCCCCACAAACGAGGGGGAGCCGTAGGGCCACTCAAATATCTTTTTCTGAATAAAGACCTCCAGAAACGACAAAACCAGAACCGTAATCTGCGCGAACGTTGTCATTTTGGAAAACCGCGTCGGCTTGTAGTAGAGCCTTATTTTCATCAGATTGAGGACGATGACGCCCACGGTGATCATCAGGTCGCGCCCAATGACAACGGCGGTAAGCCACACGGGGACCATTTTGAGCCGCGTCAGAACGATCAGGCTCAACAGCATGAGAAATTTATCGGCCGCCGGATCGAGCAGGGAACCGAGACGCGAGCGCATATTGAGCCGGCGGGCCAGAAATCCGTCCAGAAAATCGGTGAAACCGGCGATAGAAGCCGCAATCACGGCTAAAAGGTAGCGCTCGACCGTGAAGAGCCAGAGGAAGACCGGCACCAGAAAAAAACGGCTGATGGTGATCCAGGTGGCGAGGGTGATTTTGGGTTGCGGCATGACGGTTGAAAATATATAAGCGCCGTATGGTCAAAAGTCAAAAGTTTACCTTCGACCTTCGACATTTGGCCTTTGACATTTGACATTTGGCCCCATGTCTTCCAAAACCCTCTACCTTGTCGACATCTCCTCCTATATCTTTCGCGCCTACTACGCCATTCGCGCCCTTAAGACCTCGAAGGGGATCCCCACCAACGCCACCTACGGCGTGGTGACGATGCTTTTAAAACTCGTTCGCGAAAAAAAACCGGACCATCTCATCCTTGCCTTCGATTCGCCTTCTCCCACGCACCGCAAGGAAATTTACCCGCAATACAAGGCCAACCGCGAGGTTCCGCCGGAGGATCTGCCGGTTCAATTCGACCACATCAAGGCATTTGTCGAGGCCTGGCCGCTTCCCCGCGCGGAAGTGCCCGGCTATGAGGCCGACGACATCATCGCCACGCTGGTGAAGAAATACCGGAAGGAAGGAATGGTGATTGTCATCGTCTCCGCCGACAAGGATCTGATGCAGTTGGTGGGCTCGGGGGTCACGATGTACGACTCGATGAAAGAGAAGTTGATTACGACAAAAGAGGTGGAAGAACGCTTCGGCGTCGGCCCCGAAAAAGTGGTTGCGGGGGATGCTTCCGACAATGTGCCGGGGGTCGGGGGGGTGGGTGAGAAGACGGCCATCAAGCTGATTCAGGAGTATGGAAGCCTCGAGGAGGTTCTCGAACATGCGACGGAGATAAAGGGAAAATTGGGTGAAAATCTGGCGAACGGCAAAAGCGATGCCCTGATGTCGAAAAGACTGGTAACCCTTCATTCCGATGTACCTCTAAAACTCGATTGGGATTATTTTGAATTGCCGCAACCCGGGCAGGATCGTCTCAACGAATTCTACCGGGAGATGGAATTTACCCGGCTTGTTTCCGAATCGGCACAAGAGGAAAAAAAACATGTTGAGGAAAAGAAAGAGGCTAAAGGGGAATACGAACTTATCTTGAGTGAAAAGGATTTGTCGCGCTGGATCAACCGTCTCAGAAAAACCAAAGAAGGTTTTTGTTTCGATACCGAAACCACATCCGTCGATCCCCTGCGCGCCCGGCTGGTGGGATTGAGCCTCTCCGATACCTCAGGATCTGCGTGCTACATTCCGTTGGCCCATTCCTATCTCGGCTGTCCCGACCAACTGCCGAAAAAGAGTGTTTTGGATCGACTCAAACCGCTTTTTGCCGATCCGAAAATTCCCAAATTCGGCCAGAACGCCAAGTACGACATGGAGGTGCTTTCAGGGGAAGGGATCGAGGTGCGGGGTTTAAAAGGGGACACGCTGATTGCAAGCTATCTGTTGAACCCCGAATCGGCCCACAACCTCGACCATCTGGCCCGCGAATATCTCGACACCGAAACGCTCAAATTCAGCGAAGTGGTAGGCCGGGGAAAAACATTCGATTCGGTGGATGTTGAAACCGCCTGCCGGTATGCGGCCGAAGATGCCGATGTGACATTCCAGCTTGTTTCCAAACTTCATCCACTTTTAAAAAAAGAGGAACTCAGGGACTGCTACGAAAAAATCGAAATCCCGCTGGTCGATGTCCTCTTCCGGATGGAAACGCACGGTGTCCTTGTTGACACTTCTCTTCTGGCGCAACTCGATCGCGAGTTTTCGGATAAGATGGACCGCCTGCAGAAAGAGGTGTTTGAAAACGCAGGGGTGGAATTCAACCTCAACTCCCCCAAGCAGGTGGCGGAAGTCCTGTTTGGAAAACTTCTGCTTCCGCGTCAGAGAAAAACAAAGACCGGCTATTCCACCGACGTGGAGGTGCTGACCGATCTGGCCCCGCTCCATCCGGTGCCCCGCCTTTTGGCCGACTACCGGATTCTCTCGAAGCTGAAATCGACGTATGTCGATCAGTTGAGAAATCTGATCCACCCCAAAACCGGCCGAATTCACACCAGTTACAACCAGACGGTCACAGCCACGGGACGCTTGAGCTCCAGCGACCCCAATCTTCAAAACATTCCCATCCGGACGGAGGAGGGAAAGAGGATTCGGCAGGCCTTTATCGCCCCTTCCGGCTGGAAAATTCTTTCGGCCGATTATTCGCAGATTGAACTGCGTCTCCTGGCCGCCTTTTCGGGAGACAAAAATTTACAAGAGGCCTTTGCGGAAAACAAGGACATCCACCGGATGACGGCGGCGAAAATTTTTGGCATGAAAGAGGGGGAGGTAACCTCCGAGCAGAGGTCAACCGCCAAGACGGTCAATTTCGGCATCATCTACGGTCAGAGCCCTTTCGGGCTTTCCAACCAGTTGGGAATCCCCGCCGGCACCGCAAAAAAATATATCGACGAATTCTACCGCCTCTATCCCGCCGTTTCCGAATACCGGGAAAAGGTTTTCAATGACGCCAAAAAAACAGGCATGGTTCGCACATGGCAGGGTCGCAAACGCCTTGTGCCGGAGATCAACAGCAAAAACTTGAATCTGCGGTCCAATGCCGAAAGGGCCGCCTTCAACACCATCTTTCAGGGATCGGCGGCCGACCTCATCAAGGTAGCGATGATTCAAATCGACCGCAAACTCTCTTCTCAATCGCGTGCGCGGATGATCATGCAGGTTCACGACGAACTGATCTTTGAAGTGCCGGAGAATGAAGTCGAGACGGTTTCCTGTTTTGTCAAAAAGGAAATGGAGGAGGCGCTCCCCTGCGAAGTGGCATTAAAAGTGGACATCGGAGTCGGGAATAACTGGGCCGAGGCGCATTAAATCGGGGGCTTTGCCGCTGGCGCCCCGGGGACCCACCGAACGCCACTGGTCCGAGTGAGGTGGGGGCGGAATCACAACTCCGCTCCCAAGTCGCTTCATCCGCCACTGGCGGCGCGACTTGGGAACCCTCCCCCCGTTCGCTCGCGCGGAATCAATCCGACGCTCGCTCACCATTAAATCTTCTGAAACACGAATTTGTAGCCGCCGACGGAGATCTGGTCCCCTTCCATGAGGACATGTTCGTCCACTTTCCGGCCGTTGACGTAGACGCCGTTGGAGCTTTTGAGGTCGATGATGATGTACTGATCCTTGTACTTGTTGATGGCCGCGTGCTGGCGGGAAACCTTGGGGGCCGTCAGGACAAGGTCGTTTGACGGCGATCGGCCGATGGAGACATTGTCTTTCATCTCAAAGTCCGGTATGTCCATATCCCCTTCGAGTGGCGACCCGAAACCGGTTGGGCGGTCTCCATCCCCCCCTTTGGTTCCGTTGACGATACCTCGGCTCCCAGCGGCATTTTTTCAAAGACATCGAAGATCGATTCCGGCTCGCCTGCTTTTGCAGGGGCCTCGGCTGAAAAATATCCCGGCTCATCGGGGGCCAACCCCTCCGGGCCGAACCCCTCGGGGGGGAGGGCAAAAACGGAGTCTTCCCCGGCGTCGGCTGACGGCAAAATACGGGCCATCTCTTCACCGGCCGGAGCCCGGCTGGTAGCCGAAGCTCGGCTGGGGGCTGGCACAGCCGCTTTTTCGGGAAGGGGGGTTTTTTCGGCCCAGTCATCCATATCCGGCCGGGGTCCTGTCCCTAGCCGTGGCGTTGCCGGCGCCAGTGGCGTTGCCGGCGCCGGTGGCGCCGCTACTCTCCTCATCTCGGTCCTGGATTCCATGCCCCGGGACCCTCCCCCCGTGGGCGCAAAGCCCAGATCCTCGGGGTCAAAAAGTTCTTCGTGGAGTTTGATGAACGACTGGATCTGCGCCAGCTCCCCCTGAAGTTGCCTGATCTCCCTGGTTTCGTATTCCTCCACCTCCTTGAACTGGGCCTCGCTGTATTCATCGAGATAATGGCGGAAGCGGGCCTCTTCGAGGATTTCCTTGTGCCGGGTCATGTCCAGATCCTGTTTTTCACGGCGGGTATAGAGGTTTTTGAGCTCCCGGTGAAGGAGGGCCTTTTTTTCGCCCAGCAGTTTGTTGATCGCGTCCAACTGCATGGCGTAGTCGCGGTAGACCTTGTCGAAGACGCCTTTGGTGACCTTGTCCCGGTTCTGCTCCATTTTTTGGAAGCGCCTTTTGATAAGGTCGCGCTGGGTTTTGATGCGGGAGGTGGCCTGGATGAGCTCCTCATTCGGCTGAAGGACCGGCTTGGAGGAGGGGGCCGACCCGGCCTGGGGGGCCGCCAGTGGCGCTGTCCCCTCCCCGGCCTGGGGGCCAGACCCCGGCTGGGAGGCTGACCCGGCTTGGGGGGCCGCCTCTTTCATTGCCGTTTCCCTTGAGACGGCGTCTCTTCCGTCGCTCTCTTCAAGAAGGGCGGCCACCGCTTTTAAGTCGACCACCTTCTTTCGCAGGGGCGATTTTTTGGGGGGAGGATTGCTGTCGCTTTCGACCATTTTAAAGTCCTCTTAACCAATCTTTTGAAAAGATGCAAATTTTATTCTAGATTCGCCTTTTCCCCTTTGTCAATGTATGATAAACATACAAAATCATGCCCGAAGAGGATAAAAAAACCGATAACGAGGGGGAGATGGGGAAGACCATGATCGATATCGATATCTCCAGATTGTCGCACAGGGACAAAGAGGAGGCGGCAAAACCAAACGCCGGCGGCGCCGTCCCTTCGTCCGAAGAATCGGTGGACGATCTCCTGCGGAAGAAAAAGACGTTGCTCGGTCGGCTGGGCTTAAGAGGCATTTTTGGAAAGAAAGATAAAAAAAGTTAAGGTGAATGGCGGACAAAGAAGAGAAATCAGCGGATGTGCCGGAAGAGCTGGATCGGACCCGGGGGGGTATCAAATCGCTCGGCCGCGAGGCGACCAAAACCGAAATTCGCGTCGACACGGGCTCCCATCCCGCCGAGAAAAGCGGGAGCCCCTTTTCGTTTCTTAAAAATTTCCTCAAAAAGAAACCGTCTCCAGCCAAAAAGGAAGGTGGCCCCCCCCTCGCGTCAAAGCCCCCCCCGGTTTTTGCCTCCGCGAACAGCCGTTTTGCCGGCATTTGGCTTCCCGCTTCCGACATGGGGAGCCTGACCCGGATCGGTTTTCTCGTCTCCCGTCTGGTGGTCGCCATTGCCGGTGTCTGGCTTGTCTATCTCCTCACCGTGAGTTTTTTGCGCGCGTTTGAGGAGTCCCGGACATTTCCCTTCGTGTTTGCCGTAACACTCGGCGCCGCCCTTTTTTTGAGTATTGTTTCCATCCCCATGCGGTGGAGCCCCGCCTGGTTTGTCGGGTTTCCCCTTTTGGCCCTTCTTGGCCTTTTGGGGGGTCAGGTCTTTTTTTATCCGACAACCGATCCCTCCTTTTTTACTTTTTTGGGAAAGGCGCCGGCCTATATTTTCAACCATGTCTGGATCGGCGTTTTGGCCTTTGAACTGGCGTTGATCCTTTTTGTCACTCCGCGCGCGCGGGGGCTGAAGGGATTTTTTTTCGTTTTAGCGGCGTATGGCCTCGCCGGTTTTATTTTCAACCGTCTGGAGGGGCTTGCCCTGGAGGCGGCATGGCTGGGGACCGGTGTTTTCAGGGGACTTCCGACAATCTATCTCCAGCCGGTTTTTGTCGCGCCGACCCTTTTTATCCCCCTTTTTTTCATCTTCAGCCTCGGGGCCTTTTTTCTTCCATCCAACTTCAGAACAGGGCGTTCCACCGGCTGGCTCGGTCTCAATATTCCGGTTCTCCTTTTCTCGGCGGTTTTGGGATGGGGGGTTATGCAGAAAAACGGCGTGCCGACCCTCCTTGATTTTTTTCTGGAGGAAAGACGGGGGATCGGCCTCACGCAGACCGATGTTGACGGCGCACTTTTGGAATTGAAGACCACAAATTTCGATGTCTTCAGGGATAAAGACACGGTCGAACGCTACCGGATGGAGCTTAAAAAAACGGGGGAGCATTCCAGGACAAGCGATGAATCACACTACACCCTCTCTGTGGTCAATCCGGACGGTTTTCCGGTTTTTTTTCTCGATAAATCGGACTTTGAGTTGTCTCTGGATGAGAAAAAAATAACCAAATGGAACCTGAAAACAGCCCCCCCCGAAGAGGAAAAGCCTCCTCTCTATCTCCTTTCGGCGATTCTCCCTCCCGTGATGCATGACGAAACGGCGGTCAAAGAGACTTCGAAAACAACCACCGCTCCCCCGTCTGACACGGCCGTCGAGACCCCCATGGAGGAGGGGGGCTCCAGCCAGGGTCTGGCCCACGGGCTTGAATTTGTCCGGCCGACGCTGGGAGAATATCTGCCGGTTGAAACAACCGTTGAGGTGGCAGTGGGGGAGTCGGCGCTGTTTCAAACAGTTACTCTTTATCTCGGAAGCGAGAAACTGCATGAATGGGGGAGCGCCCCGTACACATTCACATGGAACACGGCCGATCTCCCCTCCGGCAAGTATGTCCTTAAGGTTAAAGGGGCCACCTTCGAGGGGGTACAGGCCTCCGACTCGGTTCCCGTTTTCATGGGGCAGGCGCGCCTCAAAGTCATCCCGCCGGAAGGGACGGCCACGGGGAAAGAGGGGGTGTTCAATTATCAGGATGTTGTTTTTGTCGTCGATTTGAGCAGTAGCCAGTGGGACAGCTGGGGAGGAAAGGCGAAATGGGAGATACAGAAGGCCCTTTT